>CAZNTY010000403.1:0-4492 GCA_964576085.1 uncultured Undibacter sp.
GTCCGCCGAGCAGGCGAAGGCCATCCTCGACCTGCGCCTGCAACGGCTGACCGCGCTCGGCCGCGACGAGATCAAGGAAGAGCTCGATAAGCTCGCCGTCGAGATCGCCGATTACCTCGACATCCTGCGCTCGCGCGCGCGCGTGCAGGGCATCATCAAGGACGAGCTTGCGGCGGTGAAGAAGGACTACGCCACGCCGCGCCGCACCGTGATCGCGGAAGCGACCGGGGAGGTGAACGAAGAAGACCTGATTACCCGCGAGGACATGGTCGTCACCGTATCGCACCAGGGCTACATCAAGCGGGTGCCGCTCTCGACCTACCGGGCGCAGCGCCGCGGCGGCAAGGGCCGCTCCGGGATGCAGACCCGCGAGGAGGATTTCGTCGCGCGACTGTTCGTCGCCTCGACCCACGCGCCGGTGCTGTATTTCTCCTCGCGCGGCAAGGTCTACAAGCAGAAAGTCTGGCGGCTGCCGATCGCGGCGCCGCAGGCGCGCGGCAAGGCGCTGATCAACATCCTGCCGCTGCAGCAGGGCGAAACCATCACCACCATCATGCCGCTGCCGGAGGACGAGTCGTCCTGGACCGCGCTCGACCTGATGTTCGCGACCACCAGCGGCACCGTCCGCCGCAACAAGCTGTCCGACTTTGCCGACGTGCGGCCCTCCGGCATCATCGCGATGAAGCTCGACGAGGGCGAGGCCATCGTCGACGTGCAGATCTGCACCGAGAAGGACGACGTGCTGCTCACCGCCAGCGGCGGCCAGTGCATTCGCTTCCCGGTGCCCGAGGTGCGCGTGTTCGAGGGCCGCACCTCGCGCGGCGTGCGCGGCATTACGCTCGCCGAGGACGACAAGGTGATCTCGATGTCGATCCTGCGCCACACCGATGCCAGCGCCGAAGAACGCGCCGCCTATCTCAAGCGCGCCAATGCGGTGCGGCGCGGCGGCGAGGACGATGTCGTCGAGGCGGAGGAGGATGCCGAGGAAACCGCCGGCGCGATCGAGCTCGGCGAGAAGCGCTACGTCGAGATGTCGGCCGCCGAGCAGTTCGTGCTCACCATCTCGGAGAAGGGTTACGGCAAGCGCTCGTCGTCATACGAGTACCGCATCACCAGCCGCGGCGGCAAAGGCATTGTCGCGATGGCGATCCTCGAAGGGCCCAAGGGCAAGAAGACGATTCGCGAGAAGACCGGCCGCCTGGTCGCGTCGTTCCCGGTCGAGGAGAGCGACCAGATCATGCTGGTCACCGACGGCGGCAAGCTGATCCGCACCGCGGTCGACGACATCCGCATCGCCGGCCGCCCGACCCAGGGCGTGATCGTGTTTCATACGGCCGACGACGAGAAGGTCGTCTCGGTCGAGCGGCTCTCCGAGGACGACAGCGGCAACGGCGACGAGTGATGAACTGGCATCTGTTCTCGGCCTTTCTCGCCATTACCGTCCTGCTGTTCCTCACGCCCGGACCGATCGTGACGCTGGTCGTCACCACCGGCGCGCGCCGCGGCGTCCGCGCCGCCCTGCTGACGGTGGCCGGCGCCTCAACCGGCAACGCCGTGCTGCTGCTTGCCATCGCCCTCGGCCTGAGCTGGGTGTTGAAGACCTCGGCGGAGATTTTCGAGGTGCTGCGCTGGGTGGGTGCCGCCTACCTGATCTGGCTCGGCATCCAGGCCTGGCGCCACGCCGGCACGGCCGAAGAAGCGGTGCCGCCCGGCGGCCACGTCCACGCCTGGCGCGGCTTCATGGTCGCGATCACCAACCCGAAGTCGATCGCCTTCTTCACCGCGTTCCTGCCGCAGTTTGTCGATCCGACCCTGCCGGTCGGGCATCAGCTGCTGGTGATGTGCGTGACCTCGGTCGTGATCGGAGCCGTGCTCGATTGCGGCTGGGGCACCGCCGCCGGGCTGGGGCGCGCCTGGTTCGTCAAGCCGCGGCACAACAGGCTGCTCGGCCGCATCTCCGCGCTCGCCCTGATCGGGGGCGGCATCTGGCTGTCGCTGGCGCGCCGGCCGGGCTAATCGCTCTGTCCGTTCAGCCGATCCGTCGTCACCAGCCGGACCGAGCTGGAGCACTGCCGGTAAGGCCAGCCGTGGTTCGGGCAGGTCGGCGCCGGGATCGCCTTGACGCCGGCGCTCGACGTGGCCGAGACGGTTTCGATGAAATTGACGTTGGGAAAGCCGGTGAGGGCGCCGGCAATCAGCGCCGCCGTCACGATGGCCGCCAGGCTCTTCCACATGGTCCGCGCTCCCCTGTGTTCGACTGTTTCCCTGTAGACGCGCGAGGGGGCCCGCCGGTTCAATCCTGCCGTTCACGCCGCCGTCAATCGGTTCAAGCGGCCGGAACGCGCGGTTCTTCGGATCGTTGATCCTTTCCGCCGAGCCTTGCGAGGCGGGAACCGGCAGGCTAGACCGCAACCTATGCCGCGAACCGCCCTCTATGCCGGCTCCTTCGACCCGGTGACCAACGGCCATCTCGACGTCGTCCGCCACGCGGTGCGGCTCGCCGACCGGCTGGTGCTGGCGATCGGCGTGCATCCGGGCAAGACGCCGCTGTTCGACACGCAAAGCCGGCTGGCGATGCTCGAGGAAACCTGCGGTCCGATCGCGAGGAAGGTGAAATGCCGGCTCGACTGCACCACCTTCTCGGGCCTGGTGATCGACGCCGCGCGCAAGGCTGGCGCCAGCCTGCTGATCCGCGGGCTGCGCGACGGCACCGACCTGGACTACGAGATGCAGATGGCCGGCATGAACGAGGCGATGGCGCCGGCGATCCAGACGGTGTTCCTGCCGGCCTCGCCCGCGGTGCGTCCGATCACCGCCACATTGGTGCGCCAGATCGCCGGCATGGGCGGCGACGTCTCGGCCTTCGTGCCGCCGTCGGTCGCCAAACGCCTGCGCAACAGGTTCAAGACCTAACCGGAGCTCCCGATGATCCGCATCGTCGCCGTTATCCTCGCGCTCGTCTGCGCGCTGCCGGCCCTGGCGCAGGCGCCGAAGCTGCCGGCCGGCGTCGATCCCGCCAATGCGCTGGTGATCGACACCACCAAGGGCCGCGTCATCGTCAGGCTGCGTCCGGACCTCGCGCCCAGCCACGCCGAGCGGCTCAAGCAGCTCGCCCGCGACGGCTTCTACAACAACGTGCCGTTCCATCGGGTGATGGAGGGCTTCATGGCGCAGACCGGCGACGGCAAGAACTTCAACGGCACCGGCGGCTCGAAATATCCGAACCTGAAGGCCGAGTTCACGCCGACGCCGTTCAAGCGCGGCGTGGTCGGCATGGCGCGCGCCAGCGACCCCAATTCCGCCAACTCGCAGTTCTTCATCTGCTATGCCGACGCCTCGTTCCTCAACGGCCAGTACACCGTGATCGGCGAGGTCGTGTCCGGCATGGATGTCGTCGACAAGCTCAAGAAGGCGCCGCCGGGCTCGCAGAGCGGAGCCGTCACCGATCCCGACAAGATGCTGAAGGTCCAGGTCGCCGCGGACATGAAATGACGCCGTAGGCGTCATGGCCGGGCTTGTCCCGGCCATCCACGCTTTGGCCCCGAAAGAAAGGCGTGGATGCCCGGCACAAGGCCGGGCATGACAGCAGATAGAAAGGTGCAAATACAATGGCCAAACCGGAAGACACATTGACGCTCGAGACCACGCAGGGACCGGTGGTGATCGCGATGCGGCCCGATCTCGCGCCCAAGCACGTCGCGCGCATCAAGGAGCTGGTGAAGGAAGGCTTCTACGACGTCATCGTGTTCCATCGCGTGATCGACGGCTTCATGGCGCAGACCGGCTGTCCGCACGGCACCGGCACCGGCGGCTCGGGCAAGAAGCTCAAGGCCGAGTTCAACGACGAGCCGCACGTGCGCGGCACCGTGTCGATGGCGCGCGCCGCCAATCCGGATTCCGGCGACAGCCAGTTCTTCATCTGCTTCGACGACGCGCGCTTCCTCGACGGCCAGTACACCGCCTGGGGCAACGTCGTCTCCGGCATGGAGAACGTCGACAAGATCAAGCGCGGCGAGCCGGTCAAGGACCCCGACAGGATCGTCAAGGCGACGATGGGGGCGTGAGCGAGCGCTTTGTCGTCGTCATTGCTTGCACTGTATCTGTGCCTGCGCGTTGCCGCGGAGACGTGACGCTTATTGCTGTCATCATCCGCGCAAGCGGATGATCCAGTAACCGATGAATCGCCGTGATGACTGGATGCCCGCTTCCGCGGGCATGACAGCAGAGTGCGTGGGGACGACGCATGGATCCGGGGACATGGATCCGGGACATGGATCCGGGACATGGCTGCCGATTCGATTGTCAAACAGCCCGGGTAGCCAACGCTCCGCACGCCCTGTTCTTTGGTCGGCGCCCGCCTTCGCTCCTGCGGAGCTTCTGCGGACAAGCGGGGTCGCCCCTGTTCTTTGGTCGGCGCGGGGTGCGCCCTCTTTCCCTTTCCTTCGGGACATGGCCCGAAGGGGACGGAGCGCCGGATGGCGCAACGTCTTCA
>CAZNTY010000404.1:0-1934 GCA_964576085.1 uncultured Undibacter sp.
GGCGCGAGGTCCTCGCTGCGGCCGAGGCGGCCCAGCGGGATGTGCCGCGCCAGCGCCGGATCGGCGACGAAGCCGCCGGCGGCGATCGCGCCGGGCACCAGCGCATTCACCCGGATGCCGTAGCGCCCCAATGTCTTCGCCAGCTCCTTGACGAGCATCGCCAGCGCCGCCTTGGATGACGAGTAATGCGGCAGGTTGCGCGGCGTGCCGGCGTGCAAGGACGTCAGCATCAGGAACGAGCCCGGCTGCTTCGCCGCGATCAGATCGCGGGCAAGCTCGCGCGCCAGATGAAAGCCGGCGTCGACATTGACGGCGCGCATGCGCGCCCAGGTTTCGTCGCTGACCGCGAAGGCATGGTCGGCTTCGCGCCGCGGCGGCGCGGCGCTGTGGACGAAATGCGTGATGCGGCCGAGCGCCGCGCGCGCATGCGCCAGCAATTCGTCCCACCCCTTCGGCTCCGCCAGATCGCCGACCCACGGCACCGCCAGCTCCGGCCGCGGCGATGCCGCAATGGCCGCATCAATCCGGCCCTTGTCCACATCGGCAAACAGGGTCCGCACGCCCTCGCCGGTCAAGGCCTGTGCGATGGCACGGCCGATGCCGTTCCCGGCCCCAGTGACCAGCGCCCGCTCGCACTCAGGATCGAACGGCTTGTCGAACAGGCTCATGCCGGCGAGTTCCTCATGCGACTTTCAGCGTCGGGATCGCCGCGATCTCCTTGCCGAGGTTCTGCTCGGCTTTGCGCAGGTCGTATTGTCGCTGCAGGTTCAGCCAGAGGTCGGGGCCATTGCCGAACAACTTGCCAAAGCGCAGGGCCGTCGCCGGCGTGACCGGCTGCTTCTCGTCCAGAATGTCATAAAGACTCTGACGGGAAATGCCGAGCAGCCGCGCAATCTCCGTCTTCGGCTTGCCGACAGCAGGCAATACGACATCGCGCAGCAGCTCGCCGGGATGCATGGGCTTCAACCCACGGAGAAGTTTCCTGGTTGTCATTGATGATAGTCCTCCAGATCGATGCCGATAGCGTCTTCGCCTTCAAATCCGAATGTGATTCGATAATTTCCGGTCACCCAGACCGAGTAGCGACCTTTCATGCCGCCCTTGAGGGCGTGGAATCTCAGGCCGGGAATGTTCATCGCCTGAGGGGTCGTCGCCGCATCGAGCGACAGCAAAATCTGTCGAATCCGAGTTTCGTTCCGAACGCTGAGTTTTGACCCGTCTCCGGTTTCGGCGAACCGTTGCAAACCCTTGTTTCGGAACGATCGGATCACAGCCACACATGTAAGGCATTATCTTACATTGTCAAGTCATGCCTTACATCTAAACTCGGGCGACCCGAGCTATCAGTGATCCAAGGCAGCTAGCGGCTGTTCCTGCGGCCTTCGCCCGGGCCCCATTGCCAGAAGTCGCGGCCTTCCTGGCGCAGGAATTTTGCCAGCACCATCATGTGCACCTCGGAGGCCCCGTCGACCAGCTTGGCCGAGCGCGCGTAGCGGTAGATCCATTCGACGATGGTGTCCTTGGAGAAGCCGCGCGCACCCTGCAGCTGGATCGCGACATCGGCCGCCTTGTGCAGGGTGTCGGCGACATGGACCTTGGCCATCGACACCTCCTTGCGGGCGCGGCCGCCCTGGTCGAGCATCCACGCCGCGCGCATCGTCAGCAGCCGGCCGATCTCGATGTCCTTCGCCACCTCGCCAAGCTTGATCTGCACGCTCTCGCGGTCGGCAAGCTTGATGCCGAAGCCCTCGCGCCGTTCGACGTATTCCTGCGCGATCTCCATGCAGCGCTTGGCAAAGCCGAGCCAGCGCATGCAATGAGTGAGCCGCGCCGGGCCGAGCCTGATCTGGGTGATCTTGAGCCCGTCGCCCTCCTCCAACAGCACGTTCTCGCGCGGGATTTCGAGCCCGTCGAACTCGAGCTCGCAATGGCCG
>CAZNTY010000405.1:0-5256 GCA_964576085.1 uncultured Undibacter sp.
GGCGTATTGCGTCGGGAAGACGTGACTGATGACGCGCAGGCTCGGCCGCGCGATGTGGGCGAGCCGCTCAACGAGTGCTGCGGTCGGATTATGCGGCGCGCCCGGGAACGGCCCAAAACCGGCGACGAGGAGGGTGCGCACATTCCTGTCATGGTAGGCCATGACGACACTATTTCTCGATCAGTGCGGCGATTTCGTCGACGGCGAGGGTCGGCGCAAGCCTGCCGGCGGCCACCGCCACCTCGGCGGCGCGCACCTTGGCGCGGATCGCGGGATCGCTACGCAGCCGGGCGGTCAGCCGTTCCTCGAGCATCGACCACATCCATTTTACCTGCTGCTCCCGCCGCCGCGACGTCAGTTCGCTCGAAGCCGTCATCTTGTCGCGATGGGCGGTGACGTTGCGCCACAATTCGGCGATGCCGTCGCCGGTCAGCGCCGAATAGGCAATCACCGGCGGCGACCAGTTCGGCGAGCGCGGCGACAGGATATTGAGCGCTGCGCGATATTCCGCGGCGGCCTGCCTGGCGCGTCCGACATTGTCGCCGTCGGCCTTGTTGACCGCGATCATGTCGGCCAGCTCGACGACGCCTTTCTTGATGCCCTGGAGCTCGTCGCCGGCGCCGGCGATCATCAGCGCCAGGAAAAAATCGGTCATGTCGGCGACCGCGGTCTCGGACTGGCCGATACCGACGGTCTCCACGATCACCACGTCGAAGCCGGCCGCCTCGCAGATCAGCATGGTTTCGCGCGTCTTCGCCGCGACGCCACCGAGCGTACCCGAAGAGGGCGACGGCCGGATGAAGGCGTTCGGATCCTGGCTGAGCCGCGCCATCCGCGTCTTGTCGCCGAGGATCGAGCCGCCGGTACGGGTCGAGGAGGGGTCGACCGCGAGCACCGCCACCTTGTGGCCGCGGCCGGTGAGATGAGTGCCGAGCGCGTCGATCGTCGTCGATTTGCCGGTGCCCGGGGCTCCGGTGATGCCGAGACGTATTGCCCGGCCGGTTGCCGGCAGCAGCTCCTGCACCAGACGATGCGCGGCCTTGCCGTGGTCGGCGCGCTTGCTTTCGATCAGCGTGATGGCGCGCGCCAGCGTCGCGCGGTCGCCGCTGCGGATGGCGCGGGCGAGACGCGCGACATCCGGCGAGGCCGACTCGGAGCGCGGGGCCATGGCCTTGTGACTAACCTACGGCGGCGCGGCCGTCACCGTGGTTGTGCATCGGTCAGGCCGGCGCTGCCTTGGGCAAGAAATAGCGCCATAGCCAATAGGCTACAGGCCAGATCAGCGCGCCGATCGTGAACGATGCCAGGATCGCCGAAACCGGCCGTTCAAAGAACGGCAGCAGGCTGCCGTCCGACTTGATCAGCGAGGTGACGAAGCTCTGCTCGACCATCGTGCCCATGACGATGCCCAGCACCATGGCCGCGACCGGATAGCCGTTCGCCTCCATCACGTAGCCGATGACGCCGAAGGCGGCCACCGTGAGCACGGCAAAAAGGCTGTTGCCCGTCGCGAAGGAGCCCACCGCGCAGCACAGCACGATTACCGGCATGATCGCCGAGCGCGGCGCGCGCAGGATATAGCTGGCAATGCGGATCATGGTGATGCCGAGCGGGATCATGATGATGTTGGCGATGATGAAGATGATATAGAGCGCGTACATGCTCGACGCTTTTTCGGTGAACAGCGTCGGTCCGGGGTTGAGCCCTTTCATGTAAAGCACGCCGATGGCGATCGCCGTGATGGTGTCGCCTGGCACTCCGAACAGCAGCGCCGGCACCCAGCCGCTGGCGAGGCTGGCATTGTTGCTGGCGCCGGCCTCCACCAGGCCTTCGACATGGCCGGTGCCGAATTTTTCTCGCTCCTTCGAGAACCGCTTCGACATGGCATAGCTGACCCACGCCGCCATGTCGGCGCCAGCGCCCGGCAGAACGCCAATGATGATGCCGATGATGTTGCCGCGCGTCATCGGCCACCAGTATTTCCGGGTGAGATGCAGCTGCCCGGCCATGATGCTGCCGTACTTGCGTTTCGGCAGCGGCGGCGGATCGGGCGTGACCATGGCGCGCATCACCTCGGAGACCGCGAACACGCCGACCAGCGCGGGAATGACGTCGATGCCGCCCAGGAGGTCGGTGAGTCCGAAGGTGAAGCGGGGCACGCCGCCGGGATTTTCCATGCCGACGCAGGACACCACGAGGCCAAGCAGCATGCTGGCGATCGCCTTGACCGGGGACGAACGCGCGACCAACGTCGCGCACATCAGGCCGAGGAAAGCGAGCCAAAAATACTCGAAGGTCGAGAACGACAGCGCAATCTCGGCGAGCGGTGGCGCCAGCGCCATCAGCGAAATCGTCCCGGCGATGCCGCCGATGGCGGAAAACCACACGCCGGCACCGAGCGCCAACTCGGCCTGTCCCTTACGGGTCATCGCATAGGCTTCGTCGGTATAGGCGGCCGAGGCCGGCGTTCCCGGAATTCGCAGCAACGCCCCCGGAATATCGCCGGAGAAGATCGCCATCGCCGACGCTGCGATGATGGCGGCGTTGGCGGCAATCGGCGACAGGTAGAACGTCACGGGCACCAGCAGCGCAGTTGCCATCGTCGCCGACAGGCCCGGCAGTGAGCCGACCACCAGTCCGTAGATCGACGACAGCACGATCGCGATCACGACGTCGGGCGCAAACACCAGCCGAAAAGCGTCAATATAGTTTGCCAGCACCGCGGTCAGCTCCATGGCATCGGCAACAGGCCGTCTGGCAAGGGAACGCGCAGCAGCTTGTAGAACACCAGGTGCACGCCAACCGGCGCCAGCAAGGCGAGCGGCACGGCGAGCCGCAGCCGCGCGCCAAGGGCAATGGAGGCGAGGAATACAATGACCGCCGCGGTCGGGATGAAACCGAGGCGATCAACCGCCAGGACGTAAAATACCAGCAAGGCAGGCGGGATCAGGACCCGAAGTTTGTAAAGCGCGCCGCGTTCCTCCACCGCGATGTTCTCGCCGCCATGCGCCGCGAGATCGGCTTCAGCTTCTTCCTCGAAGCGGCTGCCGATCCCGAATGCGATGAGTATCCCGCACAGCGCGATGCAGGTGCCGGTCACGACCGGAAACACCTCCGGTCCGACCTGCTGCCCCGGCACCGGCGGCAACTTGCCGCCGGCATAGGCCGTCACACTCCCAAGCACGACGAGGAACGTACCCGTCACGCGGTCCGACAGTTTCATGGGCGGTGCCTTCGGATCGGCGAGGGCGGCGGGATCAGGTCTTGGCGATCCCTGCCGCTTTCATGGCATCGCCCATCTGCTTGTCGCTCTTATCCATGAAGTCTGTATAGGCGTTGGCGTCGTTCCAGACGATGTTGAAGCCACGCGACGACATGAAATCCTTGTACTCCTTGGAGTCGTAGATCTTCTTGAGCGTCGTGGTGAGTTTGGTGGCGATTGGCTGTGGCAATCCCTTGGGTCCGGCGAACCCACGCCAGGCTCCGGTCGTGTAGGGGATGCCCATCGCTTCCTTCAGCGTCGGCACGTCCGGGAACAGGGTGGTGCGTTCGGGAGCCATAATGGCAAGGCAGCGCGCCTTACCGGCATCGATCATCGCGCGTGCCTCCGGGACTGAGCACGTGGAGAGGTCGAGACCTCCGGCCGCGAGATCCTGCATCGCCGGCGCCGCGCCGTTCGACGGAACCCAGGCGACCTGGTTCGCCGGCAACCCCATCGCCTGCATCCAGCCGACCAGCGCGAGGTGCCAGATGCCGCCTTGACCGGTGCCGGAGGCCTTGAATTTGCCCGGAGGGGCCGCCTTGATGGCGTCAGCAAGGTCTTTCGCGGTCTTGTAGGGCGCGTCTGCCTTCACGTGGATGCCGGGTGGGTCTTCGTTCATCAGCGCGAGCGGCGTGAAATCCCGCGGCGTCAGTTGCGTCAGGCCGGCCCAATGCATCATCGCGATCTCCACGGTGATGATGCCGATCGTGTAGCCGTCCGGCGTCGCGCCGGAAATCGCCGCATGGCCGACCACACCGGAACCGCCGGTGCGGTTGACGACGTTGACGGGCTGGCCGAGTTCCTTCTCGAGCAGCGCCGCGACGATGCGTGCGGTGGCGTCGGTGCCGCCGCCGGCACCCCACGGGCAGATCATCTGGATCGGCCGGGTCGGATAGTTGGCCTGACCGAAAGATGGCGTCAGCCCGAGGCCGAGCCCCGTCGCGGCTGCGCCGGTGGTTGCGATGAATGTGCGTCGTGACAGCTTGTTCAATGAATCCTCCTTCGCCCCATGCGCCGGATGAATCCCCGGCGTCGTTATATGATGACATGATGTTACGGGGAGTGGGACGGGGTGGCAATATCGCGAGGTGCGACACGAACGCATGGCGCACCAGCGTCGGGCGTTCAGCGCGGAACGAAGGGTGTCAGATCCCCGCGTCGTCCGTGTATCCGAGCCGCCTGTTCAGCGTTTTGAGGAGCTTCCCGGCGGCGTCGGCGATCACCGTGCCGGGCGGAAAGATCGCCTCGGCGCCGGCCTTCATCAGCGCGTCGTAGTCCTGCGGCGGCACCACGCCGCCGACCACGATCATGATATCGCCGCGGCCCTGCTTTTCGAGCTCGCGCTTGAGCTCCGGTACCAGCGTTAAATGCGCGGCGGCGAGCGACGAGACGCCGAGGATATGCACGTCGTTCTCGACCGCCTGCCGCGCCGCTTCGGCCGGCGTCGCGAACAGCGGCCCGATGTCGACATCGAAGCCGAGATCGGCGAAGGCCGAGGCGATGACTTTCTGGCCGCGATCATGGCCGTCCTGGCCGATCTTGGCGACGAGGAGACGCGGCCTGCGGCCTTCGGCGGCCTCGAACCGCTCGATCGCTTCGCGCACCCGTTCGACCGCGCCGGTCATTGTCCCTCCTTTGCCGACCTCCCGCTTGTAGACGCCGGTGATCGCCTTCACCGACGCGACATGGCGGCCAAACACCTTCTCGAGCGCGGCAGAGATTTCGCCGACGGTCGCCTTGGCGCGCGCGGCGTCGATCGCCAGCGCCAGCAGGTTGCCATTGCCGCGGTCGGCGGCGCGGGTCAGCGCATCGAGTGCTTCCTTGAGTGCGGCCGGATCACGCTCGGCCTTGAGCCGCCTGAGCTTCTCGATCTGCCGTGCCCGAACGGCCGAATTGTCGACCTTGAGCACGTCGATCGGCGCCTCGTCCTTCGGCGGGTATTTGTTGACCCCGATCACTGACTGCGCGCCGGCGTCGATCCGCGCCTGGGTTTT
>CAZNTY010000406.1:0-14202 GCA_964576085.1 uncultured Undibacter sp.
CCAGCACGCGGCTGATGGCCTGGCACATTTCCCGCATCGAGTTCTCGCCGTTCACGGCGACAGAGAACGCGCCGGCGGCGGCGTGAACGGCGTCTCTTCGTCGAATACGGCGGCGACGAATTCGCCGCGCGCGGGCGTGCCCACGATGCTGGAACCGCTGGTGTGCAGGTAGGTCTTACCGGTGCCGGTAAGCGCCTTGACGATTGCTTCGGCGGCACCCCGATGGTCCGCGCTGGCCGCGCCGATCGTCACGTCGGCTGCGCAAGCGCCGGCCTCCAAGGCCGCGGCGTCATCGAGCGTGCCGCGCACCGGCGCGATGCCGCGCCGCTGCAAAGCCGCGGCGGTATCGTCGGAGCGGGCCAGCCCACCCACCGAATGTCCCTGCTTCACCAACGCGGCCGCAACCGAGCCGCCGATATAACCGCTCGCGCCAACAACAAAGATCTTCATGGAGCTCACCCGGTCCCTTCGTAATGCTCACGCAACGGCAGTGGTAAAAAAAGGAAACGGGCGGCCAGCATGCCGCCCGTTCCACCAGGACAGACGATCCGCTCACTTCAGCGACAGGGCGAGACCGCTCAGGTCCGCGCTGACGATCACCCCGGCCTGACGGCCGGACAGGGTGAGCACCGCGCCGTTCTGGTTGGTCAGAACGATCGCCTGCGCGCCCACGCCGGCCGCCGCCCCCACACCGGCGGCGCCATAGACGCCGGCCACGTCGGATGGCCTGCGGATGTTGGTGACGCGGCCGTGAAAGCGGGTCTCCGACGCGCCGAACGTAAAGCCGTAGCTCAGCCCGCCGACCGAAACCGGATAGGACCGGCCGTGGAAGCGCAGCACGCCGCTGCCGCCCTGTCCGCCGACGATGAAGCCCGCCTTCACGATGGAGAAGCTGATGGTGCCGCTGTCGGCCTGGGCCGCGGATGAGAAGGCCGCGGCGGCCATTGCCGCCAGAGCAACCAGCGCGATGCGAAATTTCGAGGTCATGGATGTCTGCTCCTTGTTTAACATTGAATGGTGTGGTGTTCGAATTGGGTAGGCCTAACGTTCAGCGTCCCCTGCCCGCAGGTTCGCCACTACAGAACATCCCATCATGACGCCGAGTTCCCTGCTAATCTAGGGGCGGAAAATGGCCGGCCGGGGACGCCTCGCGCGGCTGCCCAAGGGGGGAAAGCATCGTGCCGGACGCCAATCTCGTGCATACGGTCGGCTTCTTCCAGGGCGTTTTCACGATCATCCTCGCGCTGGCGCTCGGCGAGGCCCTCAAGCAGTTCGTCGGAGACAGCGACGACCGCTACATCCACTGGGACCGGCTGCCGGCCCTGCTCGCCTTCCTGCTCACGATCTTTCCGTTCTTCCAGGGCATGAGCCAGCACCTTTACCTGAACTATCTGCATGCGGCTGCGGCGCCACGCTTCTACGCCGCCTATCTCAGCGTCGACGGCCTGGTGTTTCTGCTGCAGGCGGCGTGCTTCTACATGATGTCGCGCGCGCTCGCGGCAAAACACTGGCGCCGCTTCTATTGGGCGCTGCTGACGCTGCTCGCAATCGACGTGCTGTGGGACCTGTTCTGCCTGTGGCGAGGCATTCAGCTCATCGACTGGCTTTATCTCGACCTGCTGCTGGCGGCGGTGCTGCTTGCGGTGTTGTGGCGGGAGCGCGGCATGGCCTCCGCGGCGACGCTGCGGCCGCCGCTGATCTGCCTCGCCGCCGTGTTCGTCAGCACCGGACTGAGCTATTACCTGATGCGCGACGTTTATTTTCCGTGAGGACACAATGACCGATCTCCTGCAAAACCACATCGCGGTTGTGACAGGCGCTGGCTCCGGCATCGGCCGAGCCATTGCCATCGGCTATGCCCGCGAGGGCGCGCGGCTCGTGCTGCTCGATGCCAATGAACAGGCGGTTGCCGGCGTCGCCGGCGAGATCAGAGCGGCCGGCCGCAAGGCCGACAGTTTTGCGCTCGACGTGCGCAATCGAGACGCCTGCATCGCGCTGGCGAAGCGAGTAGCCGACAGCGTCGGCGTGGTTTCGATCCTGGTCAATGCGGCCGGCATCATCCGCCGCACGCCCTTCAGCGGCGATCCGGCAACGGTCGCGCAGGACTGGCAGGACATCCTTGCGGTCAATCTCGACGGCGTGTTCAACGTGACGCGTGCGTTCCTCGACCAGCTCCGCGCCACCAAGGGCCGCATCGTCAATATCGGCTCGCTGCAATCATTCCTGCACATGCGCACGCCGAGCTCGGCGGCCTACACGGTGTCGAAGCACGGCGTGCTCGGCTTCACCCGCGCGCTCGCCGCCGAGCTCGGCAAGGACGGCGTGCGCGTCAACGCCATCGGCCCGGGGCTGATCGAGACGCCGCTCAATGCGCAGATGCGGAGCAGGCCGGAGAACCTGCAGGCGTTTCTCGCGCACACGCCGCTCGGCCGCACCGGCCAGCCGGAGGACATTGTCGGTCCGGCGGTTTTCCTCGCCTCCGACATGTCGGCCTACGTCACCGGCACGATCATGATGGTCGATGGCGGCTACCAGACGGTCTGATCTATAGCGTTTCACCTTTTATTGAATCGCCGTTACGCGCTCGTCATGCCCGGCCTTGTGCCGGGTATCCACGCCTTGGCGGCAAAGTAAGACATGGATGGCCGGGACAAGCCCGGCCATGACCTGAAGCGGTTCCTTTATCGCTTGAACAGGCCCATGATTTCGGCCTTCGCCAGCGTGGCGAAGTGCAGGTTGAAGCCGATCACGGCGGCCGAGGTGTCTGGGCCGACGTCGATCTTGTCCTTGCCGACCGCGAACACCGTGAACAGGTAGCGGTGCGGATGGTCGCCCTCCGGCGGGCACGGACCGCCGTAGCCCGGCTTGCCGAAATCGGTGCGGGTCTGCAATGCGCCGGCCGGTAGCTGGCCGCCGGCGCTGCCGGCGCCCGCCGGAAGCTCCGTGACATTGGCGGGGATATTCACCACCAGCCAATGCCAGAAGCCGGAGCCGGTCGGCGCGTCGGGATCGAAACAGGTGACAGCGAAACTTTTGGTTCCTTCCGGCGCGCCGGACCACTTCAGGTGCGGCGACCTGTTGCCGCCCGCGCAGCCGAAGCCAAAATCGCTCGACAGGATGTGATCCTTGGGCAGATAGTCGCCGTCCTTGAAACTGTCGCTGAGCACCTTGAACGCCATGAACGCCTCCCTGATCTATTCTGGTAATCTAGCCGGGCGCCGGTCCGGACGAAACCCGGCCCGGCGATCCTCGAACGACTGGCAGATCGATGGCACACGTCACCTATCACATCGTCCGGCATGACAACGGCTGGGCCTACAAGGTCAATGGCGTTTTCTCGGAATCCTTCCCGACGCATGAGGCCGCGCTGAAGGCGGCTCGGCGCGCGGCCGCCGAACAGCGCGTGCCCGGCAGCACCGAGTCGATCGAGTGGGAAGACCAGAGCGGCAAATGGCATCGCGAAACCGCCCGGGGCAGCGACCGGCCGGATACCGATGTCGAGGACAGTCCATAAAAGGGACGTCAGGTTGCGGCCGCGGCGGGCGCGGTGCAAACTCCATTGGGGAGTTGCGCCGTGCGTCGTGGGGCTTTGATCGGCATTTTTTGTGCGTGCCTGCTCGGCGCCTGTGCCGCGCGTGATCCGCTGGTGGCGCCTTCCGGCACGACGATGGCCGGCCACTGGCGCATCGAAACGCAGGTCGACCGTATCACCGGCGCACCGATCGAGAGCGCGCTGCTCACCGCGCCCAGCTCGCACAGTGGCGAGCCCTTTCCCAAGCACGTCACGATGCAGCTCGCCTGTTTCAACCGTCAGCCGATTGTGCGCTTCGTGTTCGAGGTCAACGTCGCAACGACGCGTAGCAACGAGTTCGGCTACCGCTTCGATGACAGGCCGGGCCACGAAATCGCGGCGCGCTTCCTCGGTGACAACAAGATTGCCGTGATCGAGAACGGTGCCGACGTGGCGCAGTTCGTCAACGAGCTTGCCGCTGCCCGGACGCTTTATCTGCGCATCCGGTCGCTGAGCTTCGGCCGGACCACCGCGGAGCTCAACGTCGAGGATGCGCCGGCCGCGATCGCGGCGACCGTGGCGCATTGCCCCGCCGTCATCAAAGATGACAAGAAAAAGTCGCGGCGCTGACGTCGTTCAGGTGTATTTCGGATCGCGCTCGAGCAACTCGATCGAGATGCCTTGCGGCCCGCGCAGAAAGCAGATCCTGATGCCGGGCCGCGGACTATTCGGCTCCATCGTGAACTCGGCGCCTTTCTTTTTCAGATCGGCGACGACCGCTTCGAGGTCCTTCACCGCCAGGCCGAAATGATCGAGGCCCTGGTAAGGCGTAACCGGCGGCGCGTTGACGCCGTCGCCGGCCTTGACCGGCGCGATGAAGATATCGGCACCGCCGAGCTTCAGGTCGATGCGCGGCTGTCCCTGCTGGACGGTTCTAACGACCTGAGCACCCAGTATCCGCTCGAACCATTGCGCGGTCGCCTCCGGGTCGGGGCTGCGCAAATGCACGTGGTCCCAAGTACAAGCCAGCATCGGATCGTCCTCCATGACGTCGGCTTGATAGCATCTCCCGGCGGATTTGACAGCGCTTGCAAAGCAGACTGCCGAAGCAGACACTCCGGGCTCCGGCCGGATGGGGCGGCCTCAATTTGGGGGTTACGATGAAGCTATCGATAGCCGCAGCCATGCTTGGCGCTGGTGTATTCGTCGGCGCGGCCGCGCTCGCTGCCACCACCGACGACGTCAAATGGATCAATCAATGCGTAAGTGACAACAAAGGCGACGCGCCGGCCGCGGTGGTGCTCAAATATTGCACTTGCATGAACAACAAGATGAGCGATAACGAAACCCAGTCAATCACGCAGTGGGAGAAGACCCACGTCGCCGAGCGCAAGGCCTGCGATAAGGAAGCCGGCTGGAGATAACGGGACGAGCCTTGGCGGCGGGCATAAGCAAGCCCGCCGCTAACGGGCGCAAGCGATTGCCTCCGCCATCGGCGCGCCGGTCTTTCTTCCCTGCCGCCTTGCGGTCAATACAGCATGCAGCGCGGCCGAAACCGCAGATGCGAGCAATTCCACGGCTGCGCACAACGCAAAATTTACTCCGCCGCCCCTAAAACGGCGCGTTTGCGGAGCGCGAAATGGACCTGTCGCCGGGGCTGCTCTTTTTCGGACATCAACTGGGCAAGCTGCTCTTCTCGCTCGGCTCGCATTTCTCGTTCACGTCACTCGGCGCGGCGCTCCTCGTCGCGACCGCGTTCTATGCCGGCAGGCGGATCAGGCGCGGCCGGCGCCTGCGGGCGAGGACGCTGTGGCGCGCGCTGTTTCCCAGGCACATCGTGCACAGCCCTTCGAACTATACCGACCTCGGTTATCTGTTCTTCAACGTCTTCGTATTCGGCATCGCGTTCGGCTGGGCGGTACTGACCTATCAAACGGTGACCAACGGCATCATTGCGACGCTGGTCAACGTCTTCGGCGAGCCCTTACCCTCAGCGCTGCCGCCGCTTGCCGCGCGCGCCATCGTCACACTGATCCTGTTCTTCGCCTACGAGCTTGGCTACTGGTTCAACCACTGGCTCAGCCACCGCGTGCCGCTGCTGTGGGAATTCCACAAGGTGCACCACTCGGCGGAGGTGCTCACCCCGCTGACTAATTTCCGCGTCCACCCGGTCTATGCCTGGATCTTCGCCAACATCCTGGCGCTGTCGACCGCGATCGCCAACGGCTTCGCCAGCTACTGGTTCGGCAACACGACCTATCAATACGCGCTGGCCGACACCAACATCATCCTGGTGTTCTTCATCCACGTTTACGTCCACCTGCAGCACTCGCACGTCTGGATTTCGTTCACCGGCGTGCTCGGCCGCATCTTCGTCAGCCCGGCGCACCATCAGATTCACCACTCGAAGAATCCAGCGCACTTCAATCGCAATTTCGGCAGCTGCCTTGCGCTGTGGGACTGGATGTTCGGCACGCTGCACGTGCCGGCGAAAGAACGCGAGACGCTGTCGTTCGGCGTGGAGCCGGATCAATTCCCGGCGCACACCATCACCGGCGAGCTGATCGCACCGTTCATCCGCGCTGCTGCGGTCGTGCGCACGATGCTGCCACGCCGGACACCGGCGCTCGATGCAAAGGCGGGCAAGCAGACGATCTGAATTTCTCCCGCTTCAACCTGACGAAAATTTAATTCGCGGAACGCGCGATTCCATCGAAACAAAACGGCGCATTCAGGCGCCGTTCACGAAAAAAATCCGAACCTCACCTCCGAGACAGACGTTATCTGTGACGAACATTAGGTTCAGGAGGTGCGACATGACCAAGACTCTGACGGGCATTGCAGCGGCGGCGGCGATGGCGCTGACGGCCGTTGCGGCACCGCAACCGGCTCAGGCCGGCCACGGCGGCGCAGTGGCCGCCGGCGTGATCGGCGGCCTCGCGGCCGGTGCGATCATCGGCTCGGCTGTCGCGCATGGTCCCTATTACGCCTATGCGCCCGGCCCGGTGTATTACGGCCCGCGCTGCTACTGGCACCGCGAGCGGGTTTGGACACATTGGGGCTGGCGCTGGTCGCGCGTGCGCGTCTGCCGTTAAGCCTCAGATGAACAAGGATTCATCTTGCATGAAAAATCCCGGCGCTCCCGTGCGGAGCGCCGGGTTTTTGTCGTGGCCTCGGCAAAAGGCCAAAACAAATTTCCGACATATTAAGACTGCCTCTTTACATCACCCGAAACGAACTTAGCTTTGCAACCGTCCACGAGCCTCTCACCGGCCGTGACTTTGAGGGAGATCCCACATGAAGAAGGCCCTGATTGCAGTTGCTGCGGCCGCGACAGTCGCGGCCGGTACCCTGACAGCGCCGCCACCGGCGCAGGCGCGCTGCTATGGCTGCGCGGTCGGTGCGGGCGTGATCGGCGGCCTTGCCGCCGGCGCGATCATCGGCAGCGCGGTCGCCAACAGCTACCCGCGTTACGCGCCGGCGCCCGGCTACGTCGTCTATTCCGGCTACGGCGCGCCCTATCCGGTCGCGTGCCCGGGCGGCTACTGGGCGCGCAAGCCGATCGCGTTCGACGCCTACGGCAATCCGATCCGCTGGAGCCGTCCGCGCTTCATCTGTCCTTAAGCAACTCGTAAGAGTTGCGGGCGGATGATCGGGCGCGATCAGCGCTCGGGGGATGCCCATGAAATTATCGACGGTCTGCGCCGTGGCCGCGCTCGTGGTCACGGCGTTGCCTTGTCCCGCTTCGGCCTATTGCCGCGGCTGCGTGATCGAGCCGACCCCTCCCGTCGTGCAGGCGCTTGCGATCAGCGCACGCGCCGAGGCACCGCCGGCGCCCGAAGCCTCCTGTCACACCGAAGTGCAGAAGCGCCGGAGCAACGGCCGCTTCCGATTCCATCGCGTCGAGATTTGCGAATGAGCGGATACGTTACGGCATCTTGCCGAGCACGTCGGCGGTCGGCCAGCAATCGACCTTGAGGCCGCGCGCCTTCTGAAAGGCGCCGAGCGCGGCACGCGTGAGCATGCCTGCCTTGCCGTCGATCTTGTCACGATAGAACCCGAGCGCAGCCAGACGTCGTTGCATGGTTTCGACCTCGCGCGTGCGCAGCTGCGCGTCCATCGTCCACTTCGTCTCGAACGGCCGGCCGCCGGCGATCAGGTCGCCGAGATGGCCGACGAACAGCACGTAGAGATCGGAGAAATTGTATTCCTTGAGCACGTAATAGTTGGCCGGGGTCAGGAAGGCCGGGCCATAAGTGCCTTCCGGCAGCAGCAGCGAGGCATCGGCGGCAAGCGTGGCTGCGCTCAGGGAGCGGCCGCCCGCAGGGACATAGCCGCGCGCCAGCCAGTCACGGACTGGCAGCTTGTGCTCGGGCTGCGCGATGGTGCAGTCGATGTCCGGCGGCGTACGCACCTCGATCGCCCACGGCTCGCCGCGCCGCCAGCCCTTGCCGGCAAGCTGTTTGGCCGCCGAGGCGAGCGCATCCGGCACCGAAGTCCAGATGTCGATCCTGCCGTCCCCGTCGAAGTCGGTGGCGTATTTGTAGAACTCCGACGGCAGGAGCTGCGTCAGCCCCATCGCGCCGCCCCACGACGAGCGCATGACCGCGCGCGGCACGCCGCCTTGCAGCATCCGGAGCGCATGCAGGAACTCGTTGCGGAAAAAGTCCTTGCGCCTTCCGGTATAAGCCTGCGTCGCCAGCACGCGGATGGCGTCATGCGGCAACTGGTAGCGCCCGTAATCAGTCTCGCGCCCCCAGATCGCCAGCACGGTGCTGCCCGGCACGCCGATGTCGCGCTCGATGCGCGCCAGCGTGTCCTTGTGCTGAGCGGCGAGCTTTTTGCCCTGCGCGGCGAGGCGCGCAAAGGTCGAGTCTTTCAGGTATTGCGCCGGCGTGAGCACGAATTCCGGCTGTGCGGGCGGCTTTTCCGCCCGGCCGGGAATGTCGAGATCGGGCAAGGTCAGGTCGGGCTCGAGCCCCTTGATCGCGGCATCAAAGGTCGCGCGCGAGACGCCGAGCTTCTGCGCCTCGGGCCAGGTGGATTGCAGGAAGGCATCAAAGGCGGGATCGGCGAAGGCAGGACAAGCGAGAACAGCGCATATCGCAGCCACGCACAAGGCCGTCATCACCCGCGACAGCGGGTGATCCAGTGAACACAAGCAGACATCATGTCGTCCAGTCATTAACGAACGGATGCCCGCCTACGCGGCATGACGGCCTCAATCAATGTTTGCCGCCTTCGTAAACCGGCGCGCTCAGCCGCTCGACGAAGGCGATGCCGATCGCCGACAGGATGAAGACGGTGTGGATGATCGCCTGCCACATCACCCCGGTTTCCGTGAGCGAGCTGTCGGGCGTGCCGAGCCGGCCGGCGTAGATGAAAGTGCGCAGCAGATGGATCGACGAGATGCCGATGATCGCCATCGCCAGCTTGATCTTGAGCACGCTGGCATTGACGTGGCTGAGCCATTCCGGCTGGTCGGGGTGTCGCTCGAGCTCAAGCCGCGACACGAAAGTCTCATAGCCGCCGACGATCACCATGATCAGCAGGTTCGAGATCATCACCACGTCGATCAGGCCGAGCACGACCAGCATGATCTCCTGCTCGGTCACCTTCATCGCGCCTTCGACGAGGTGCCACAGCTCCTTGACGAACAGCACGACATAGACCGCCTGCGCGACGATCAGGCCGAGATAGAGCGGCAGCTGCAGCCAGCGCGAGGAGAAGATGAGCTGCGGCAGCGGGCGCAACGCCCGTTCGCCCGGTGGAACGATCGGCTCGTCGGCGGACATCGACATGGGACGCTCCTGCGTGGCGCTGTCGCGCGATCCGGATTTATATGCGATTCGCACCGGAGCCTTGATGCAGGCGGGCCGGCCTGCGGCAATTCGGCTGCCGGATCGTGATAGTCATTTACCGCGAGCCCACGGCAGAATTATGCTTTGCTGGTGCAACGCAGGCAGGCGATTCGAATGAACTTAAAATCCGTCATGGCAGCGCTGGCCGTCGCAAGTGTGCTGATGAAGCCGGCCGCCGCCTCGGCGCAGGTACTGTGCGTCATCCCGCTGATGATCTCGGCAGCCGTGGTCAATGCCACGGAACACCGCCAACTGACCCAGAAGGAGGCCTGGACCTGCGGACTGGCGCGCGAGACGCCGCCGGAGAAAACGACGAAGGTCCAGCCGAGAAAGAAGGCCAAGAGGAAGGTTCAGTAACGGCGAGAGAAAAGCCGCCGCGAGTCAGAATTTCTTCTCGAGGTAAGGCCCGAAGATAGTGTTACTGCGCGACCCGCCGAGTGGTTCACGCGGCGGACCGCTGCCGCCGAGCGCCGGGTCCTGATATGTGGTCGTCATCTGGCCGCCAACCGACCAGCCGTCACCGACCTCACGCTTCAGGGTGGAGGTCCTGGTCCCGATGCCACCGGCATTCTGGTCGGTGATGCTGCCCGACCACGGGCTCTTGGGCTCCTTGGGAGCCTTGCTGCCCTTGGCGTCCTCCGCGACCGCGCCGGTGGTCAGCGCGGCAAGAACCAAGAATGACAGGGCCAGTCTCATAGACGTCTCCACGGGAAGACCGATCTCAGACCCAACGCTGCCACAAAACTATGGCACTTTATCGGCCGACGGTCAGGCCTCGATCAGATCAAGGCGGCGCTCGATGCGCTCGACACGATCGGATAGACGGTCAACCCGATTCGACATCTCGGCGAGCCGCACGGTAACTTGGGCGACTTCTGTTTCCAGTGCACCGACGCGTTGCTTCACCTCGCGCATGTCGTCACGTACGACATCGAGGGTGGCGCGGATATGGCGCAGGTGCTCGAGGACGATGCTTTCAGTTTCCGTCATTCGCACAAATATAACATAATAACTATCATACAAAAATACGGCCGATCATCGCGAGAACTTCTTGTACTTCAGACGGTGCGGGATGATCGAATCGGTGCCGAGCCGGCGCATCTTATCCTGCTCGTAATCCTGGAAGTTGCCCTCGAACCATTCGACGTGGCTGTCGCCCTCGAAGGCGAGGAGGTGGGTGGCGATGCGGTCGAGGACCCAGCGGTCGTGGCTGATGATGACGGCGCAGCCGGCAAAATCCTCCAGCGCCTCCTCCAGCGCGCGCAGCGTCTCGACGTCGAGATCGTTGGTCGGCTCGTCGAGCAGCAGCAGGTTGGCGCCGGAGCGCAGCATCTTGGCGAGGTGCACACGGTTGCGCTCGCCGCCCGACAGTTGCCCGACCTTCTTCTGCTGGTCGGCGCCCTTGAAGTTGAAGGCGGCGCAATAGGCGCGCGAGTTCACCTCCTTCTTGCCCAGCAGGATGATGTCCTGGCCGTTGGAAATCTCCTCCCAGACGGTCTTCGAGCCGTCCAGTGAATCGCGCGACTGGTCGACATAGCCGAGCCTGACCGTCTCGCCGATCGTGATGGTGCCGGCGTCCGGCTTCTCCTGGCCCGTGATCATGCGGAACAGCGTGGTCTTGCCGGCGCCGTTCGGGCCGATCACGCCGACAATGCCGCCAGGCGGCAGCTTGAACGTCAGGTCCTCGATCAGGAGATTGTTGCCGTAGCCCTTGCGAAGTCCCTTGAAGTCGACGACGTTGTCGCCGAGCCGCTCCGCGACCGGGATGATGATCTGCGCCACCGTGTTCTGCTTGGCGTTGGCGACCTTGAGCAGCTCCTCGTAGCGTTCGTAGCGCGCCTTCGACTTGGCCTGCCGCGCCTTCGGCGACGACTGCACCCACTCGCTCTCGCGCTCAAGCGTGCGGCGGCGCGCCTCGTCCTCGCGGCCCTCCTGCTCCATCCGCTTCTGTTTCTGCGCCAGCCAGGAGGTGTAGTTGCCCTGGTAGGGGATGCCGCGGCCATGGTCGAGCTCGAGGATCCAGCCGGTGACGTTGTCGAGGAAATAGCGGTCGTGGGTGACGATCAGGATCGCCCCCGGGTACTCCCGCAGATGGCCTTCGAGCCAGTTCACGGACTCGGCGTCGAGGTGGTTGGTCGGCTCGTCGAGCAGCAACAGGTCCGGCTTGTTGAGCAGCAGGCGGCACAGCGCGACACGGCGGCGCTCTCCCCCCGACAACTGGGTGACATCGGCCTCGTCCGGCGGACAACGCAGCGCGTCCATCGCCAGGTCGACCTGGGAATCGAGGTCCCACAGGTTCTGCGAATCGATCTGGTCCTGCAGCTTCGCCATCTCGTCGGCGGTCTCGTCGGAATAGTTCGTCGCCAGCTCGTTGTAGCGGTCGAGCAGCGCCTTCTTGGCGGCGACACCCTCCATCACGTTCTCGCGCACGGTCTTGTCGGGGTCGAGCTGCGGCTCCTGCTCCAGGTAGCCGACGCGGGCGCCCTCGGCGACCCAGCCTTCGCCGGCATAGTCGGTGTCGATGCCGGCCATGATGCGCAGCAGCGTCGACTTGCCGGCGCCGTTGACGCCGAGCACGCCGATCTTGGCGTCCGGGTAGAACGACAGGTTGATATTCTCCAGCACCTTCTTGCCGGTGGGATAGGCCTTGGTCAGGCCCTGCATGTGGTAGATGAATTGGCGGCCGTTCATGTCAGTCCTCTGGAGCCCGCGTGGGCGTGCCCGCTCGCGACGCGTCTAACGCCGGATATTTCGGGAAATTCGGCGCTGATGTAGCGACCGGAACCCGCCGACGCAACAGCGGCAACCTTTCGGAAACCGAACCGACAAATTTTCGGTCAAAGCCTCTAGGCATTTGAGCCGGCTTTGCAGCAAATTTTAATGATCCCCGGCGCAGCATCTGAACCCGGCCGCCGGGCGTCGCGACCAATGGTTACGAATGCCACCGCGATCCCTCAGGCGTCCGGTTGTGGGAGGCCGTCATGGCCCGTGCTCTGGTCCTCGTGTCCAATTCGACCCTGACGGGTCTCGCGAAATTCTGGCTCGAATTCACTGCGCTGCTGTTCGACGGCTACCGGCCGGAGCGACACTATATGCGCGGCCCGGGACCGGCCTGGCACAGGAAGCACGGCGGGATGCCGCAAGGTTAGCAAGCCCGTCCGCTTTCACGGTGGCGATGAGGCTCCTATAAGTTCCTGCAGCCAAGGGACGGACCTCATGCTCAAAGCAGCCATTCTCGACGACTACCAGAACGTGGCGATGACGGTGGCCGACTGGTCGCCAGTGACGAAGGACGTCGCGCTCACGGTTTATGACAAGCCGCTGGGCGGACCGGCGCAGGTTATCGCGGCCTTGAAGGACTGCGCGGTGGTTTGCCTGATGCGCGAGCGCACGCTGTTCGGCGCCGACATCATCAACGCTTTGCCCAATCTCAAGCTGATCGTCACCTCCGGCATGCGCAATGCCGCGATCGACGTGGCCGCTGCGGGCGGGTGCAACATCCCGGTGTGCGGAACCGAGTCGCTCGCGACACCGACCGCCGAGCTCACGTTCGGCCTGATGCTCGAGCTCGCGCGCCACATCGGCTTCGAGAATGCGCGGCTGAAGGCGGGCGCGCGCTGGCAGTCGACGCTGGGCATCGACCTGCGCGGCAAGACGCTCGGCATCATCGGCCTCGGCAAGCTCGGCACCCAGGTCGCGACCATCGGCAATGCGTTCGGCATGAAAGTGATCGCCTGGAGCCAGAACCTGACGGCCGAGCGGGCTACACAACACGGCGCAACGCTGGCGACCAAGGAGGATCTGCTCCGCCAGTCGGACTTCATCACTGTGCACGTGCCGCTGTCGGCACGCAGCAAGGGGCTTATTGGTGCGGCAGAACTGGCGCTGATGAAGCCGACGGCGTTTCTCATCAACACGTCGCGCGGGCCGATCGTCGATGAGAAGGCGGTCGAGGGTGCGCTCAAGGCAAGGAAGATCGCCGGCGCCGGCATCGATGTCTACAACGAGGAACCCTTGCCGCTCGATCATCCGTTACGCAAGCTCGACAACATCGTAATCACCCCGCATCTCGGTTACGTCACGGCCGAAAACTACAAGCGGTTCTACGGCCAGATGGTCGAGAACATCCGCGCCTGGCTCGACGGCAAGCCGATCAGGGTCATTGCGCCGAAATAATTTGCGGGGACCCGATTTTTCGGAACCGCCGGTCCTGCAACCGGGAACATTCATTACGCGCCGCGCGTTGCTTTCCACGGTGGACCAAGCACACGCAAGGAGGCGATACATGAAGAAGCTCGTTACGGCGGCAACCGCCGCGGCATTTCTTTTCGGTGTGAGCGCCGCGATGGCCGAAGACACGAATCATGTTGCGGACCCGACCAAGGAGACGGCGACTCAACAGCAGAAGAAGACGGAAAGCACGAATGGTGTGAAGACGCCGGCGATGACCACGGGTTCCGGGATGAGCAAAAGCAGCAACAGCAGCATCCAGGGTGGCGAGCCGGTGCCCGGCAAGCCGGGCGACACCACCAAGGAAATCCACAACAAATAGCGTTGGGCCGGGGCTGTCCGGCAGGCGGGGCCGCCCCTTCGGGCGGCCTTCGCGCGCCGGGTGGACCGCAAAACACAGCCTGAACCGGCGGCCGGGACCGGCGTTAGCGCTGCGCACACTGACAGAGAGAGGACCCCATGAAGATCGTCATCGCCGCGGCCGCGCTTGCGCTGGCCGCCGGAAGCAGCGCCGCTATGGCGCAGACCACCACCTCAGGCCCGGAGGTCAAGGCGGGCGCCACCGTGCACGGCACCGCAACCAGCCACCCTCGCCGGCAT
>CAZNTY010000407.1:0-5302 GCA_964576085.1 uncultured Undibacter sp.
TGTTGGGCTTTGCGTGCCGGGCCGGCGCGATCCTCGGCCTGGCCGGCGAGACGGATCATGTAGCGCTGGCGCGCTATGGCGCCGCGATCGGGCAGGCCTACCAGATCGCCGTCGATCTGCTCGACGTTGAAGGCGAGAGCGCGACCGTCGGCAAGGCGACCGGCAAGGATGCCGCCGCCGGCAAGGCGACGCTGGTCGCGGCGCTCGGACGCGAGGCCGCCGCTGCCCGGCTCAAGGCGTTGGTGGCGGAAGCTCAGGATGCGCTCCGGCCGTTCGGCGCCAGGGCCGCGGCCCTGCAGGCGGCCGCACATTTCGTCGCAGCGCGCAGAAAATAAGGAAACGCCCGATGAAACGCCCGCGAGGCACCGCCAAGCCGATCCTGCCGGTCCGCGTCGCGCGCCTGCACGCGCGGCTCCTGATCTCGGTCACGTTCGGAATTGCGGTGACGATCGGCCTGCTGGCCACCGACCTCCACACCGCCACCCGGCTGCTGGTCGGCTGGGATCTCGGTATCCTGCTTTACCTCATCCTGATCTATTCGGTTGCGCGACGCGGCGACATCAGGCGGCTGCGAGAGCGCGCGGCGGAGGAGGACGAGGGCGCCATCATCCTGCTGCTGCTGACCTTCCTGGCTGCCATCGCCAGTCTTGTCGCGCTCGTCATCGAGCTCGGCGGCTCGCACAGCTCGGGTTCGGATACGCTGATCGAGGTCGCGCTCACGATGGGCACGATCGTGCTGTCGTGGTTCTTCGTCCATACCGAATTCGCCCTGCATTACGCGCACGAATTCTACGGCGGCGGGCGCGATGGGAAGGCGGGCGGCCTGAACTTTCCCGGCGAAGAGCCGCCGGACTATTGGGATTTCCTGTATTTCTCGCTGGTCATCGCCATGACGTCGCAGGTTTCCGACGTCGCCGTCACCAGCCGTGCGCTGCGGGGAGTCGTGTCGATGCACGGGGTGCTGTCGTTCTTCTTCAACCTCGGCATCCTCGCCCTGACGGTGAACATGCTGTCCAACCTCATCGGAGCCAGATAGCGGGCAGCGCGGGCATGGTGACGACCTTCCAGACCATATTCGCGATGATCGCCGTCCTGGCGGCGGTCGCCGTCCTGGCGAGAAGGCTCCAGATCGCGCCGTCGATCCTGCTGGTCGCCGCCGGCACCACGCTCGCGCTCATTCCCGGGCTTCCGACGGTCGAGCTCGCGCCCGAGCTGGTCCTGCTGCTGATCCTGCCGCCGCTGATCTATTCGGCCGGCGTCTCCATGAGCTGGCGCGAGTTTCGCGCCAACCTGCGGCCGATCGCGCTGCTCGCCTTCGGCTGCGTGGTGTTCACCACCTTCGCGATCGCGGCGGCGATGCACTACGTGCTCGGTATGGCCTGGGCGGTGGGTTTCGTGCTCGGCGCTATCATCGCGCCGCCCGACGTAGTGGCGCCGCTGTCGATCGCGCGACGCCTCGCCCTGCCGCACCGCATCCTGGTGATCCTCGAAGGCGAAGGACTCGCCAACGACGCGACCGCGCTGATCCTTTACCGCTTCGCCGTCGCCGCTGTCGCGATCGGCCCGTTCTCGTTCGGCGAGGCCGCCGGCACCTTCGCGCTGATCGTGATCGGCGAGATCATCTTCGGCATCGGCGTCGGCTGGGTGAGCCTGCGGTTGCGGCGCTGGGCGCACGACCCGCGCGTCGAGATCACGCTGTCGCTGCTCACGCCCTACGTCGCGTTCTGGATTCCAGAGCACGTGCATGGCTCGGGCGTGCTCGCCACCGTCGCCTGCGGCCTTTATGTGAGCTGGCGCGACCCCCTGCTGATCTCGGCCGCGACACGTCTGCAAGGCATCTTCTTCTGGGACCTGTTCGTCTATCTGGTCGAAGGCCTGGTGTGCCTGTTGACCGGCCTGCAGGCGCGCCGCGTGCTCGACGGCGCCTATGCCTTTTCGGCCCGCGAGCTTGCAGCGGCAACCGCCCTGACCGTCGCCATCGCGATCGCGGCGCGCTTCGTCTGGATGTTTCCGGCGACCTACGTGCCGCGCTGGCTGTTCCCGCCGATTCGCCGACGTGATCCGGCGCCAACGTGGCAATTTCCTTTCGTGCTGGCCTTCACCGGCGTGCGCGGCGTGGTCTCGCTCGCGGCTGCTCTCGCTATCCCGTTCACGCAGGCGAACGGCGAGCCGTTTCCGCAGCGCGAGCTGATCCAGTTCGTCACCTTCGGCGTGATCATCATCACGCTGATCGGCACCGGCCTGACGCTGCCAAGCCTCGTTCGCTGGCTCGGCCTCGCCGATGCCGGCCGTGACGAGCACCTGAAAGAGCGCGAAGCCGAACTCGCAGCGCGCCGGAAGACCGCCGAACTGGCGCGGCGGCGGCTCGAAGACATCGCCAAGGCGCGGCAACTGGCGGAGCCGCATCTCGACCTGATCCGCGCGCGCTACGACAGCCGGCTCGCCCTGCTGCCGCGCTCGCATAGCGATGGCGCCGATCTCGCGCGGCTGCGCGCCGACCTGCGCATGGAATTGATCGCCGACGAGCGCAAGCTCATTCACGAACTGCTGCGCAAGGGCGAGATCACCGACGAGACGCGGCGGCGTATCGAGCGCGACCTCGACCTCGAGGAGGCCGCGTTCCGCACCCGCACCGGCGGCGACAGCGACGACGATATTCCGCTGTAATTTAGGGATCTGAAGTCTGATTTATTGGGACCACCTCGAACCGTCATCCTGAGGTGCGACCCCCGGCCAAGATTCTGATCTTGGCCGGGGGGAGCCTCGAAGGATAACGGGCACTAATCCATAGGGGCTGTCACCCTTCGAGGCTAGGCGCTTACCGCGCCGAGCACCTCAGGGTGACGGACAATGGCGCATCAAACCGGACGCTCGCCCTTGATGGTGACGCGGTTGCCTGAACGCGTGTGCGGCCAGTAATCCCACATCGCGCGGTGCTGCGAGCAGCGGTTGTCCCAGAACGCGATGGCGTTCTCCGTCCAGCGGAAGCGGCACTGGAACAGCGGGTTTTCCGCGTGCTGATAGAGATAGGCGAGGATCGCATCGCTCTCGTCGCGCGGGATGCCGACGATATGCGTGGTGAAGCCGCGGTTCACGTAGAGCGCCTTCCGGCCCGTTACCGGATGCGTGCGCACCACCGGGTGTTCGGCGCGCGGATAGCTCGGCTTGTCGGCGGTGCCGGTGTTGGCATAGAGCCCGCGATAGACCGGCTCGCCGTCGTGCACCGCGGTGAGCCCTTCGAGATAGGCCTTCATGCGGTCCGACAGCGCCTCGTAGGCGGCATACATGCTGGCGAACAGCGTGTCGCCGCCGTGCGGCGGGCACTGCTTGATGTAGAGGATGCTGCCCATCGGCGGCCCGAGGTCGCAGGACACGTCGGTGTGCCAGCCCTCGCCGTTGGCGCGCGGCGAATTCCTGTCGGCATAGATCTTCATCAGCGCCGGCTCTCCCGGCTCGTGCGGCGCGGCGGGATGCGTGTGCAACTCGCCGAACAGCCGGCCGAAGGCGAGATGCTGCTGCGGCGTGATGTGCTGATCCCTGAAGAAGATGACGATGTTCTCGGCCAGCGCCCGGTGAAGTTCGTCCACGGTGCGGTTGGACAGCGGCTCGGCGAGATTCACACCCTTGATCTCGGCGCCGATGATCGGCGTCAGCTTGTCGAGGCCGATCGTCTCGTAATCCTGCGACTCGACAACCGCGGCGCGATAGCGCGGACCGCTCTTGTTACTCAGCGAGCTTGAGCTCATGGGCCATCTCCTGGGCCATCTCCGGGACCGTGGGCCGATGGTAGTCCGGCCGCCGGGGAGCGCAAGGACACCGTGACGCGCGCGGCTATTGGCCTAGCCGCAACTTGTGCAGCGTGCGCCACACCGGCGGCTGTTGCCACGCGATCGCCGAGAATTGCGCGTCCCAGATCGCCACGCCGACTTTTTTCGTCGTCAGGAACCAGGCGGTCTGATCGGCCGCGTTGTTCCCCTGCCAGACCGACACGTCCGACGGCAGTCCGATCTGCAACTTGGCGGCGTATTTGCCGGCATGCCGGAGCTGCCAGGCATAGGCCGCCGAGCCCTTGCCGTTGCGGCCTGTCTCGGCGTAGCCCATCGACGTCAGGCCGTCGACGTAAGGCAGCAGGTCCGCCCACCAGCTCGTATTGGGCGCATTATAGATGTCCGGGAAAGCGTCGACCGTCAGCTCCTTGCCGGCCCTGTCGAGCTCGGCCCGCAGCGCCTTGATGAAGGCGACATAGGCGCCCTTGTCGCCATTGAACTGGCCGTCGGTATCGACGTCATCGCCCTCGAAATCGACATCGACGCCGTCGAGCCCGAGCCGCTTCACCTCGGCGACCAATGCCGCGACGAAGCTGGCGCGATGGCCGGCAAAGGCCTTCTTCGCGCGCGGCCAGTTCCAGTCCGGCACAGCATTGTAGACGCAGAGCAGCACCTTGATCTTGTGCGCATGTGCCCAGGCGATAAAGTTTTTGACGGTGCCGTCATTGACCTCGCCGTCGGTCGAATACCGCACGCCGGTGCCGTCGGCCTTCGGCCACCAGAATTGCAGCCCGAGATGGGTGAGCGAATTGGCCGGGCCGACGGCCGCATGCATCTGCTTCAGCGCGGCGAGCGACTCTTCGGTCGCATAAGACGGCACCCAGCTCATCACCCGGCGCGGCGCTGGCCTGGCCAGCGCGGCGACCGCCGGTAGGCCGGGCTCGGCCATTCGGGCGGCATCGACGGCCTGCCGCTCGACATCGGAGGCCGCCGACATCGCCAGCGCCATGATCATCGCGACGACGCCTGGTGCAAACATGCCCTACTCCGCCGCGGTCCGCGCCGCGCCGAAGCGACGCTCGATGTAGTCGGCGACCATTTGCTTGAAGTCGGCGGCGAGCGTCGGGCCGCGCAGGGTGGCCGCCTTCCGGCCGTCGACGAATACCGGCGCGGTCGGCTGCTCGCCGGTGCCGGGCAGCGAGATGCCGATGTCGGCGTGCTTGCTCTCGCCCGGGCCGTTGACGATGCAGCCCATCACCGCGACCTTGAGCGTCTCGACGCCGGGATAGCGCGTCTTCCACTCCGGCATCGAGGTGCGGATGAAATTCTGGATGTCGGCCGCCAGCTCCTGGAACGTGGTCGAGGTGGTGCGGCCGCAGCCGGGACAGGCGGCGACCAGCGGCACGAAAGTGCGCAGGCCCATGGTCTGCAACAGCTCCTGCGCGACCTGAACCTCGAGCGTGCGGTCGCCGTTCGGCTCGGGCGTCAGCGAGACGCGGATGGTGTCGCCGATGCCCTGTTGCAGCAACACGCCC
>CAZNTY010000408.1:0-2472 GCA_964576085.1 uncultured Undibacter sp.
CGGCGCGTCGATCTGCAGCAGTAGGCCAGCCTTCGCGATTGCTTGGTATTCGTTCTTCATCTCGCGCGCGATGGCGTCGAGATAGGCGTCGTGGCTGTCGTAGTAGGCGTTCATCATCGTCGAGGAGATGATGCCGGGCGAGGGCGCGGTCATGAACCGTTCGGTGAAGCGGCCCTGCGAGATGCGCTTGAAGCGCGCGATCTCGTGTTCCAGCGGCCCGATGTCGAGATATCTGATCTCGGCCTGCGCCTCCGGCGCGTTCTGCTGTTTGCTGACGTGCGGGAAGCGCCGCTTCAGGTTCTCGACCAGCTCCGGAAATTCCTCGAACTCGCGGCCACGCCGCCGCTTCGAGACGCCGCCGAAGCCGGACATGCGCTGCGGCACGTAGGTCTGAAAACCGACGCGTTGCTGTTCGCCGTCATTGCCGATGTCAATGCCGGCGGAAAGTTGCTTGTCGACGACGTGCGTGACGGCGCGGTCCAGCTCGCGCTCCATCTCCGCCTTGTCGTAGGGCTCGCCGGCCTCGCGCTTGACCAGCAGCTCGGACAGCGTGTCGTTGCGCGGCAGGCTGCCGACGTGAGTGGTGAGGATGCGGTCCCGGCTGAGGATCATGCATTATTTCCCTGGCGTTGCGGCTGAACTGGCGTCTTTGCATAATGCCGCTGTTCTGGGAGGAAAAACAATGACGGCAGCGATCGCACGCGTCGTGGAGCAAGCCGGCGGGCCTGTGGGACAAGTCCCACGCGACTACAACTTCGCCGCCGATATCCTCGACCGCAATCTCAAGGCGGGCCGCGCCGGCAAGCCGGTCTATATCGATCCGCGCGGCGAATGGACCTACGGGCAGCTCGCCGACCGCGTCGCGCGGTTCTCGGCCGCCCTCCGCGCGCTCGGCCTGCGCCGCGAGGAGCGGGTGCTGATCTGCCTCACCGATACCATCGACTGGCCGACCGCGTTCCTCGGCTGCCTCAAGGCGGGCATCATCGCGGTGCCGGTCAACACGCTGCTGACTGAGAGCGACTACGCCTACATGCTCGGCGACAGCCGGGCGAAGTGCCTGGTGGTGTCGGAGGTGCTCTATCCGCGGTTCGAGAAGCTCATCGGTCAGGCTCGCGACCTCGAGCATGTCGTCGTCTCCGGCGCGAACGCGCACGGCCATGCCTCGTTCGAGGACCTGATCGCGAGCGCGGCGCCGGACGGCTATATCGCGCCGACCGTGGCTGATGACATTGCGTTCTGGCTCTACACCTCCGGCTCGACCGGCGCGCCGAAGGGTGCCGTTCATATCCACGCCAGCCTCAAGTTGACTGCTGACCTCTACGGCACGCCGGTCGCCGGCCTGCGCGAGAATGACGTGATCTATTCCGTGGCCAAACTGTTCTTCGCTTACGGCCTCGGCAACGCCATGACCTTCCCGATGTCGGTCGGCGCCACCACGGTGTTGCTGCCGGAGCGGCCGACGCCCGATGGTGTCTCCGCGCTGCTGCGCAGATATCCGGTCACGGTGTTCTGGGGCGTGCCGACCTTCTACGCCGCGTTCCTCAACAGTCCGAACGCGCCGGCGAAATCCGAGGTGAAGATCCGCCGCGCGCTGTCGGCCGGCGAGGCGCTGCCCGAGGAGATCGCGCGGCGCTTCAAGGAACGCTACGGGGTCGAGATCTGCGACGGGCTCGGCACTACCGAAATGCTGCACATCTATCTCACCAACGTGCCGGGCGCGATCAAATACGGCACCACCGGCAAGCCGGTGCCGGGCTACGAGATCACGCTCCTTGGCGAGGATGGACAGCCGGTGAGGCGCGGCGAGATGGGCGAGATGTATTGCCGCGGCCCGACCAGCGCCATCATGTACTGGAACAACCGCGACAAGTCGCGCTCGACCTTCCAGGGCGAGTGGACCCGCTCCGGCGACAAGTATTACGAGGACGAGGACGGCTATTACGTCTGCTGCGGCCGTGCCGACGACATGCTCAAGGTGTCGGGACTCTACGTCTCGCCATTCGAGGTCGAGGCCGCGCTGCTCACGCATCCGGACGTGCTGGAGGCTGCGGTGGTCGGTTGGAACGATGAGCAGAAGCTGGTCAAGCCCAAGGCCTTCGTCGTGCTCAAGTCGCCCGACAAGGCGAGCGATGCGCTGGCGCGTGCGTTGCAGGAGCACGTCAAGGCGAAGCTCGCGCCGTTCAAGTATCCGCGCTGGATCGAGTTCCGCACCGAGCTGCCGAAGACCGCGACCGGCAAGATTCAACGGTTCAAGCTGCGGGCGGAAGGTACGACGTAAGACCCGTCACCCTGAGGTGCGAATGCCATAAGCGCGTTCACGCGCGTCTTCGACGCGCTATGCACGAGCCTCGAAGGGCGACGGCCAGGACATTAAAGCTTGGCCGCTCATCCTTCGAGGCTCCCCCGGCTTTACCGGGGTCGCACCTCAGGATGACGGAGTAAGGGAGTGCGAATGATAAAGCTGGACGACAG
>CAZNTY010000409.1:0-5118 GCA_964576085.1 uncultured Undibacter sp.
GATGATCGCCTCGCTTGCCGAGCCGGCCATGCTGATGATCGTCTTCGCCATCGCGCTCATCGCCGGCTCGACGCAGCTCTCCACCATGGCGGCCTTCATGAATTCGCCCGAGGTCGGCCTGCGCGTCTCGCTCGGCCTCGGCCTGATCGCGCTGGTCATCGTCGCCATCGCCGAGAACGCGCGCATTCCGGTCGACAACCCGGCGACGCATCTCGAACTGACCATGGTGCACGAGGCGATGGTGCTCGAATACTCCGGCCGGCACCTCGCGCTGATCGACCTCACGTCGGAATTGAAACTTCTGCTCTACGTCTCGGTGATCGCCTGCCTGTTCACGCCCTGGGGCATGGCGCCGCCCGACGCAGGACCGGCCGCGCTCGCCATCGGCGTCGCGGCCTATCTGGCCAAGCTCGCGGTCGGCGGCGTCCTGCTGGCGGTGTTCGAGACCTCGATTGCCAAGATGCGGGTGTTCCGCGTGCCGGCCTTCCTCGGCGCCGCGCTGATGCTCGGCCTGCTGGCGACGCTGCTGCTGTTCGTGTCCGGGAGCCTGTGATGCATGGTCTCGCCTTCGATGTCGCTCACCTGCTCGCCGGCTCGCTGGTGCTGGTGAGCTTCATGCAGCTCTACCAGGACCGGCTCTATGCGCTGCTCAACGTATTCGCGCTGCACGCGCTGGTGCTGGCGGCCTCGGTGGCGTGGCAGGCCTTCGTGCAGGACGCGCCGCACCTTTATCTCACGGCGCTGATCGCGCTCGTCTTCAAGGCCGTCATCATCCCGGTCGCGCTGCACCGGATCATCGTGCGGCTCGGCATCCACCGCGAGATCGAGACCGTGGTCGGCGTCGGCCCGACCATGCTGCTCGGCATGGGGCTGGTGGCGCTGTCGATGGTGGTGATGCTGCGGGTGACGGCGGACGCCGACCCGCTGGCGCGCGAGGATCTCGCCTTCGCGCTCGCGGTGGTGCTGCTCGGCCTGCTGATGATGGTGACGCGGCGCAACGCCGTGAGCCAGGTGGTCGGCTTCATGTCGCTGGAAAACGGCCTGGTGCTGGCTGCGACCGGCGCCAAGGGCATGCCGCTGGTGGTCGAGATCAGCGTCGCCTTCTCGGTGCTGATTGCCTTCATCGTGATCGGCATCTTCCTGTTCCGCATCCGCGAGCGCTTCGACAGCGTCGACATGCAGGCGCTCGACCGCTTCCGGGGAGAGCGCCGATGATCGACGCGCTCGCTGGCGTCCTGCTGATCCCGGCCGTCGCCGCGGCGCTGCTGGCGGCGCTGCCCGGCTACCGGCTGACCGCGCGGCTCAACGTGCTGGCGGCATTCGCGACCTTCCTCACTGCGGTATCGCTGTTCGTGGTCGAGCCGCAGTCCGGCCCCTACCTGCTGGTCGACGACCTCAACAAGGTCTTCATCGTGCTGACGACCTTCGTCGGCTTCACCACCAGCGCGTTCAGTGCGAGCTACATCGGCCACGAGATCGAGACCGGACGGCTCACGCCGGTCTATGTCCGCTTCTATCACGCCATGTACCAGACGCTGATGTTTGCGATGAACCTCGCGCTCACTGCCAACAATATCGGGCTGATGTGGGTGGCGATCGAGCTTGCCACGCTCACCACCGTGCTGATGGTCGGCATCTATCGCACCCACGAGGCGCTGGAAGCGGCGTGGAAGTATTTCATCCTCGGCAGCGTCGGCATCGCGCTCGCGCTGTTCGGCACCATCCTGATCTACATGGCGGCGCGGCCGGTGATCGGCGAAGGCTTCTCTGCGATGGTGTGGACGGTGCTGGTCACGCAGGCGCAGAAGTTCGATCCGGCGCTGCTCAATGTCGCCTTCGTGTTCCTGCTGCTCGGCTACGGCACCAAGGTCGGCCTCGCGCCGCTGCATGCGTGGCTGCCGGACGCGCACGCGGAAGGTCCGACGCCGATCTCGGCGGTGCTGTCCGGCCTCCTGCTCAACGTCGCGCTGTACGCACTGTTGCGCTTCAAGATGCTGCTGGCGCTCAACCCGGCGGCGATCGCGCCAGGCCCGCTGATGGTGACGATGGGGCTGGTCTCCTGCGTCTTCGCCGCGTTCATGTTGTACCGGCGCCGCGATATCAAACGCATGTTCGCCTATTCCTCGATCGAGCACATGGGCATCATCGTGTTCGCCTTCGGCATGGGCGGGCCGCTCGCCAACTTTGCCGGCCTGCTGCACATGACCATGCACTCGCTGACCAAGTCGGCGATCTTCTTCGCGGTCGGCCACGTCGCGCAGGTCAAGGGTACGCAGAAGATCGCCGACATCGGCGGGCTGACGGTGAGCCATCCGGTGCTCGGCTGGGGCCTGGTGCTCGGCGTGGTCGCCATCGCCGGCCTGCCGCCGCTCGGCATCTTCATGAGTGAGTTCCTGGTGGTGTCGTCGACTTTCGCGCGCGAGCCCTGGCTCGCCGCCATCCTGGTGTTCGGCATCCTGATCGCGCTCGGCGGCCTGTTCCTCCGGCTCAACACGATCGCGTTCGGCGCGCCGCGCGGGCCGACCGCGCCAACGCGCGCGTCGTATCTGCCGATGTTCGGGCACCTCGCCATCGTATTCATGGCCGGCATCTATCTGCCGCCGGCGCTGGTCGCCGGGTTCGAGAACGTCGCGAGGCTGCTGGGATAACCGCGATGGCACTGCTCGATCACATTCCCATCCTCGACACCGCTGAACGGCATCGGCCCTGGCCGCGCACCGTCGTCGGCGAGGACGGCTGGCAGGCCGCGATCGACCTGCTGGCGTCTGGCGGCGCGACGCTGCTCGGCCTGTGGGCCGACAAGACGACCGTGCACATGGCGTTGCTGGCCGGGTCGTTCGACGAGATCGCCGTCGTCAGCTTCGCGTGCAGCGGCGGCGAGTATCCGAGCGTCGCCGCGCGGCATTCGCCGGCGCTGCGGCTGGAGCGCGCGATCCGTGATCTCTTCGGCCTCGAGGCGGTGGGCGCGCCCGACACGCGCCCTTGGCTCGACCACGGGACCTGGGGCGAGCGATATCCGCCCGGCAAACGCAAGGCCGACGGCAGGCCTGCGGCGTATCAATTCCTCCCCGCCGAAGGCGAAGGTCTGCATCAGATTCCGGTCGGGCCGGTGCATGCCGGCATCATCGAGCCCGGCCATTTCCGCTTCACCGCCAACGGCGAGCATGTGGTGCGGCTGGAGCAGCGGCTCGGCTACACCCACAAGGGCATCGAGTCGCTGATGACGGGCGCGACGTTCGACAAGGCGGCGGCGCTCGCCTGCCGCACCTGCGGCGACAGCGCGGTCGCTTATGCGTTTGCATTCGCGCAGGCCGCCGAGGCTGCGCTGCAGATCGAGGCGCCGCCGCGCGCCGTCTATCTGCGCGCACTGATGGCCGAGCTTGAACGCCTCGCCAATCACTTCGGAGACATCGGCGCGATCTGCAACGATGCTTCGTTCGCGCTGATGCACGCGCAATGCGGTATCCTGCGCGAACGGGTCCTACGCGCGGCCGACGCCTGCTTCGGCCACCGGCTGATGATGGATACGATCGTTCCGGGCGGCGTGACTCGTGACATGACAGCGGAGGGCGTAACGCAGCTGCACGACCTGCTCGCGCAGGCCCGGCGCACCTTCCCACGTCTGGTCGAGCTTTACGACAACACCGCCTCACTGCAGGACCGCACCGTGACGTCCGGCATCGTGCGCGCCGAGCTGGCGCGGCAGTTCGGCGCCGGCGGCTATGTCGGCCGCGCCTCTGGGCGCGCCTTCGATGCCCGGCGCAATCTGGCTTACGCGCCCTACGGCGATCTCAAATTCGACGTGCCAGTGCTCGACGCCGGCGACGTCGATGCGCGGGTCTGGATCCGCATCCGCGAGGTCGAGCAGAGCATGGCCTTGCTCGATCAGATTCTCGACTCGTTGCCTGGTGGCGCGATCAAGGCTGCGGCAGGAAAGGCCCGAGCAGGCGAAGGCCTCGGTGTCGTCGAGGCGTTCCGCGGCGATGTGCTGGTGTGGCTGCGGCTCGACGCCAAGGGCCATGTCGCGCGCTGCCATCTGCGCGACGCCTCATGGTTCCAGTGGCCGCTCCTTGAAGCCGCGATCGAAGGCAACATCGTCGCCGACTTCCCGCTCTGCAACAAATCCTTCAACTGCTCGTATTCGGGGCACGACCTCTAGCCATGCGCCGCACGCTGTTTGAAAGCCTCACTCACGGCCCGCTCACCGAGCCGGCGCCGGCGGCGGACGATGCGGCACTGGCCGCGCTCGCCGAACGGGTCGACGCGGCGGCGCGCAAAAGACTCGGCCGCTCGCTGTCGATCCGCGCAGTCGATGCCGGCTCCTGCAACGGCTGCGAGCTGGAGATGCACGCGCTCAGCAACGCCTACTATGACCTGGAGCGTTTCGGTTTTCACTTTGTCGCGTCGCCGCGCCATGCCGACGTGCTGATGGTCACGGGCCCGGTGACGAAGAACATGCGCGAGGCGCTGCTGCGCACCTACAACGCCACGCCCGATCCGAAATGGGTCGTCGCCGTGGGCACCTGTGCGGCCGGCGGCGGGATTTTTGCCAGCAGCTACGCGGTCGAGGACGGCGTCAAGGCGGTGGTGCCGGTCGACCTCGCGGTTCGGGGCTGCCCGCCGCGACCGATCGAGCTCCTCGAGGGATTGCTCGCGCTGCTGGAGCATGTACGCTAGCGCGTCAGGCATCGTGCCGCGACGATATCGGCGAGACAACGTGCCGTTGCCGCCGACAGCGTCCAGCCCAGATGGCCGTGGCCGGTGTGATAGAACACGCCCGGCCGCCTGCCCGGCCCGACATAAGGCATCATGTTCGGCATCATCGGGCGCAGACCGGCCCACGGCGTTACCCTTTCCGTTTTGACGGCCGGAAACAGCTTACGGGTCCACTTCACCAGCGGCTCTATGCGGCTCGCAAGGATATCGCGGTTCTCTCCGGCGAATTCCGCAGTGCCGGCGATGCGGAAGCGATCGGCCCCGAGCCGGCTGGTGACGATTTTGGCGCTGTCGTCGAGCAGACTGACCCACGGCGCCGCATCGCGGCTCGCCTCGTCGTCGAGCGCGACCGTAATCGAGTAGCCCTTCACCGGATAGACATTGACGCGGTCGCCAAGCATC
>CAZNTY010000410.1:0-4572 GCA_964576085.1 uncultured Undibacter sp.
ATACTGCGCCATTGCAGGAGTGATGCGACCTCCGTCGTCGGTCGCGACGGCCGGCGTGTCGCGGCCGGTGTCCGCGGGCGCGTCAGGCTCGCTCAAGCCGATGGGCTGCGTCAGGGCCATGCGAAACGCTAGCAGATGCAGCTAAGGTCGTCATGCGCGGGCTTGACCCGCGCATCCATGGTGCGTAGTAGTCTGTGGAAAGACATGGATGGCCGGGTCGTAAGGGCGCTTACGCCCGTCTTCGACGGGCTATGCCGGCCATGACATCGTCACTAATTCAACTTCTTCCCGACCATCCGTTCTAGGTTGCCGCGGTCGATCGCCGCGCGCCGCTCCGGCGGGAGCTTCAGCTCGTCGAGGATGCGGATGGTCTCGCGGATGTACATCGTGCCGCCTTCCGGATCGAACGGGCAATCGGAGGCGAAGACGATCTTGTCGAAGTCGAAGAAGTCGAAGCCGGCGCGCATGGCCGGCGCCGCAGTGAAGGTCGCGGTATCCGCGTAGAACGCGTGCTTGAAGTAGTCGAGCGGCCGCTTCTTCAGGCTTCTGAGCACGGCGCCGTAGTCCTCGTCCGAGGTGCGCTGGCCGAGCACGTCCCAGCCGGGGCCGATGCGGCCTTCCAGCATCGGCACGATGCCCCCGAAATGGTGCGCGATGATCTTGAGATTGGGGTACCTGTCCATGATCTTCGAGAACACCAGCCGTGCCATCGCCGCCGCGGTTTCGTAGGACCACCCGAACGCCCACCAGATCTCGTATTTCGACTTCTTCTCGCTGAGATAATCGGGAAAGTTCGCGGCTCGCGCCGGGTGCAGCCAGATCGGCCTGCCGTTGGCGTTCATCGCCGCGAAGAACGGCTCGAACGCCGGTTCATCGAGCGGCCGGCCGGCCAGGTTGGTATAGATCTGCACGCCGAGCGCGCCCATCTTCAGCGCCCGCTCGGTCTCGCGTACGCCGGCATCCGCCATCAGCGGCGAGGTTTGCGCCACCCAGCCCGGGAACTGCTTCGGATACCTGGCACAGATTTCGGCGAGCCCGTCATTGACGATCTTGCAGTAATCCTCGATCTGCGCCGCGTCTTTCGCCAGCACCTCGATCGGCGGCATCGGATAGGACAGGATTTGCGCGTAATCCGGGAAACTTTCCACCATTCGGCGCCGGTGGTCGAGGTCGTAGATGCCGGGAACCGAGCGCATGCGCTTGCCGATGTCGCCGGCGCCGCTCGCCACCAGCTTGTCGTAGAATTTGGCCGGCATGAAATGGGTGAAGGCGTCGATGCGCATTCCCGCTCCTCCGATTGCAATCAGGCGGTTTTCGTCTGGCGGCCACGCATCCATTCCCAACCGATGGCGGCGACCGCAAGCACAAATCCGATAATGTTGAGCGTGAGCGCGCCGGTGAACATCGGCGGCTGCACCAGCAGGAACAGCGCCACCACGCCGTAGCCGACGCGGAGCGGCCAGGAGATGTCGCGCTGGAAATAGCCGACCGCGGTGAGCGTGCCCATGAAGATACCGGTCAGCGACAGCGTCAGTCGAACGATGATCGACAGCCAGTCGCCCTGCATGATCAACTCGGGCGAATAGGCGTAAAGGAACGGCTGGAGATAGGCGCACCAGCTCAGGCGGGTGGACAGCCAGCTCGTCTTCCACTGGTCGGACCGCGCGATGGTCGCCGCTGCGAACGACGCGAGCGCGACCGGCGGCGTCACCATGCCGAGAATGCCGTGATGCAGGACGAACATATGGGCCTGCATCGGCAGAATACCGCCCTGCACCAGCGCGGGCGCGGCGAGCGTCGCCAGGATGATATAGACGCCGGTGGTCGGCAGCGGCAGACCGAGGACGAAGGCGGCAAACGCGGTGATGATGAGCAGCAGCGCCAGCGAGCCGCCGCTCACCGTCAACAGTTGCTGGGTCAGCGAGAATGCGACGCCGGTCAGGCTCATCGCGCCGATCAGGATGCCGGATATTGCAGTGATGGCGATGATGTCGACCAGCGCACCGCCGGCGCCCACGACAGCCGAGACGACTTCCGACGGCCGCGCGCGCCTGCCCTTGTTCGGTACGATCAGCACCAGCAGGATCAGTGCGCCGATCCCCCATAGCGCGGCTTTCTCGGCCTCCATGTGCCAGCCGAGCAGGCACCAGATCAGCACGGCAAACGGCACCAGGAACTGCCAGCCGTCGCGCAGCACCTGGCCCACGCGCGGCAGGCTGGCGCGCGGCTGGCCGCGGATACCGAGCTTCGCCGCCTCAAGGTCCACCTGCATGAACAGTGCGACATAGAACAGGACCGCCGGAATGATCGCGGCGACCGCGACCTCGGCGTAGGGCACCTGGAGGTATTCGGCCATCAGAAACGCGGCGGCGCCCATCACCGGCGGCGCGACCTGGCCGCCGGTCGATCCGACCGCTTCGACCGCGGCCGCCATTTCCTTCGGAAATCCGGCGCGTTTCATCAGCGGAATCGTGATGGTGCCGACGCTTGCCACGTTGGCGACGGCGCTGCCCGACATCATGCCGAAGAAGGCCGAGCCGGCGACCGCGATCTTGGCGGCGCCGCCGCGGAAATGACCCATCATCGAGGCCGCGATGTCAGCGAAAAAATCGGCGCCGCCGCAGCGCGACAGCACGTGCCCCATCACGACGAAAGGCGTCACGACCTGCACGGCAATGGAGAGCGGGTCGCCGAGCAGCGCATTGGTGTCGATCGCGAGATAGACCATCAGCCGGCTCAGCGCGACCGGCCGGCCGGCGAACGTTTCCGGCAGCAGGTAGCCGAACAGCGCATGCGTACACAGCAGGAGCACGATGATGATGAGTGCCCAGCCGGTGACACGGCGGCTCGCCTCGAACACCAGCAGCACGACGACGGTCGCGAGCGCGACGCCCCACCATGGACGCGTGACCAGCTCGACGATCAGCGCCTGATAGCGGATGGCGATGTAGGTGCAGGACGCCAGCGCCGCCGCGGCGAGCACCAGGTCGATGGGTCCGGCGATGGCGGTCTTTTTCTCGATCACCTTGGCGGCAACGGCTTCCTCGCCGGTCTCGCCGAACAGCGGAAAGGTGAGAAACGTCAGCGCCAGCGACACGCCGAGGGCCGCGATCAGAACCTGTTCGGTGAACAGCCCGATTTGCAGGCGGCCCGGGACGTCGAGAATCCAGAGCGCGACAATGAGCACGATCGCCGCCCGCAACGCCGTCGTGATGACATTGAGAATTTTGGGCGGAAGCATCGCGCGGCTTAGTACGGTGTGATGACGTTGAGCAGCGCCTGGCGGCCGTTGAGCACGGCCTCCTTGGCGCGGGCCAGCGCGTCGGGCAGATCGGCCGGACGCTCGACGCGCTCGGCATAGGCGCCCTGCGCGGCGGCAAGCGCGTCATAGGCTGGAGCCGGGTCGAGATCGGCCAGCAGACGGCCGTCGTTCTCGGCCGAAGCGCCGTCCTTGAACATCGCCAGGGTCGAGTTTCGCACCGCGCCGTAACGGCTGTTGTTGAAAAGGATGACGAGGATCGGCAGCTTGTGCGCGCCGGCGACCCAGTGCCCGGCGGTCGGGTTGGCGAACATGTAGGCGCCGTCGCCGAGGGTGGCGACCACCAGCCTGTCCGGGGCCGCCAGCTTGGCGCCGAGCGCGGCGCCCAGTCCCCAGCCGAGCCCGCCGGCCGGCGACAGCCCGAAATAAGTTCCGGGATGCTCGCGCGCGCAGTGGTCAGGCCGCAGCGGATATTCGTTGAAGATCGTGGCATCCGGCCCGACGGCCTCGCCGATCGCGCGGCTCAGATGCTCGGGCGAAATTTTATCGGTGGCCGCCGCGTCCTTGGCGAGCTGCGCGCGGCGCGTGCGCATACGCTCGGTCAGCCGTGCGCGGCGTGCGGCGATGCGCGCCTCCGCCATGTGCAGCCGCGAGCCGAGCGCGTCGTTGAGCGCATTCAGCGCGTTCGCGGCGCCGGCCTGGATCGTGAGATGGCTCGGGAAGCTCCGCATCGGGTAGCGCACATAGGCGGGCTCCTCGCCGACATGCACGACGCGCGCGCCGGCGGGCGGCTGTTGCAGGCTCGGAATCCATGGCACGTCGGCTTCCAGCACGATCACCAGATCGGAGTCGGCCAGCAGCGCGCCCGGCTCGGAGCCGAAATGCATCGGATGGCTCGACGGCAGGCACATCGTTCGTGCCGCAAAGGCCACGACCGGAATGGCGCAGCGTTCCGCAAGACGCGCCAGCGGCGCGACGGCATCCGCCTCCAGCGCCGCGGTAACGATCAACGGCCGCTCGGCAGATGCGATCCATTCCGCCAGCGTCACGACCGCATGCGGATCGGGATGCGGGGCGGCAGGCTGCGGGCGTGGCCTTGTCGGACCGACCGGCTCGCTGAGCGGGGCTGCCAGGGGTTCTCGCGGCAGCACCAGATAGACTGGGCCGCGCGGCCGCGCCATCGCCACTTCGACCGCGCGGCCGACAATGTCACCGACCTGCGACGGCGCGCGCAGCTCGTAATCCCACTTCACCGTCTCGCGCACCATGCCGGCCTGATCGAACCTCTCCTGTGCCCAGTGGATCGACCGGCT
>CAZNTY010000411.1:0-4563 GCA_964576085.1 uncultured Undibacter sp.
CGAGAATCGTGACACCATCTACGATGTCGTGCAGCGCACCGCTGAAGCCTGCTTCATGCCGCTCACGGTCGGCGGCGGCGTGCGCACGGTGGACGATATCCGCAGGCTGCTCACCTGCGGCGCCGACAAGGTCTCGATCAACACCGCGGCGGTCAGCCGTCGCGCCTTCGTCAGGGAGGCGGCGGAGAAATTCGGCGACCAGTGCATCGTGGTCGCGATCGATGCCAAGATGGTCTCCAAGGACGGCACGCCGGATCGATGGGAGATTTTCACCCACGGTGGCCGCAATCCGACCGGGCTCGACGCTATCGACTATGCGAAAGAGGTGGTGTCGCTCGGCGCCGGCGAAATCCTGCTTACCTCGATGGATCGCGACGGCACCAAGACGGGCTACGACATCGCGCTCACCCGCGCGGTCGCCGATGCGGTCAGCGTGCCGGTGATCGCCTCGGGCGGTGTCGGCACGCTGGAGCACATGGTCGAGGGCATCCGTGACGGCCACGCCACCGCGGTGCTGGCGGCTTCGATCTTTCATTTCGGCCAGCACTCGGTACGCGAGGCCAAGGAATACATGGCGAAAGCCGGGCTGCCGATGCGGCTCGATCCGTGACCCCTCCTTGTCATTCCGGGACGCCCCGAAGGGGCCGGACCCGGAATCCAGCATTGCGGGCGAACTTTTCCCTTCGACCTTGTGGTATGCAGCACGCATGACAAAACGCCGACCGGCAAAATTCAGCCTGCGCGACCTGGAGAAACGCGTCGCCTTGCGCGCCAAGGCGAGCGCCAGGCTGTCCTATACCCGCGCGCTGCTCGACAAGGGCGTCGCGCATTGCGGCAAGAAGCTGCGCGAGGAAGCGCGGGAGACGGCGCAGGCTGCGCTCGACGAAAGTCGAAAGCGCGTCACCGCCGAGGCTGCCGACCTTCTTTATCACTTGCTGGTGGTGCTGAAAGCACGCGGCGTGACGCTCGCCGACGTCGAGGCCGAGCTTGGCCGGCGCACGACGCAATCCGGGCATGCCGAGAAGGCGTCGCGCCGGCGCCCCCGACCTGTTAAGTAGCCGCCGCAACGACTGGGACGACCGGCTGATGGAGCAGCGCACACAGGACACCTTGTCGCCGTTCCGCGTTTTCTCGCGGGACGAATGGGCGGCGCTGCGCCGGGACACGCCGATGACGCTGACCTCCGAGGAGGTCGCGCGGCTGCGCTCGCTGCACGACAGGCTCGACATCAAGGAGGTCGAGGATATTTATCTCGCGCTGTCGCGCCTGCTGTCGATGTATGTCGCGGCGACGCAGCGGCTGTTCCGCGCGCAGCAGAGCTTCCTCGTCACCGAGGACGCCAAGATGCCGTACATCATCGGCGTCGCCGGCTCGGTCGCGGTCGGCAAGTCGACCACCGCGCGCGTCTTGCAGGCGCTGCTGGCGCGCTGGCCGAACGTGCCGAAGGTCGATCTCGTCACCACCGACGGCTTTCTCTATCCGAACGCGATCCTCGAGCGCGAAGGCCTGATGGAGAAGAAGGGCTTTCCGGAGAGCTACGACCTGCCGGCCCTGCTGCGCTTTCTCTCGGACGTGAAGGCCGGCCGGCGTCCGGCGCGCGCGCCGGTCTATTAGCCCCTCATCTAAGACGTGATGCCCAACCAGTGGATCGAGGTCGATCGGCCGGACATCCTGATCGTCGAGGGCCTCAACGTGCTGCAGACCGGCCGGCTGCCGAAGGACGGCAAGGCCATTCCGTTCGTGTCCGATTTCTTCGACTTCTCGGTCTATCTCGACGCCGACGAGGACGTGCTGATGTCGTGGTACATCGACCGCTTCCTCACGCTGCGCGGCACCGCATTCCGCGATCCGAAGTCGTATTTCCATCGTTATTCAAGCCTGTCGGACGAAGAAGCGCGCGAGACCGCGGCCGGCATCTGGCAGCGCATCAATCTGGTCAACCTGCACGAGAACATCCTGCCGACGCGCCAGCGCGCCGACCTGATCCTGAAGAAGGCCGAAAGCCATCAGATCGTGGAAGTCGCGCTCCGGCGGCTGTAACGCTATGCGGCGTGGCGTTCGGCGCCGGCGCCGAAATGCTCGACGTAGCGCGCATTGAGCGCCGACACCGGCAGGATGATGAGCACGTCGGTGGTGCCGCACTGGTGATCGATCACCGCGCCGTCGCCGATGTAGCAGCCGAGCCGCAGGTAGCCCTTGATCAGCGGCGGCAGCAGGCGCAGCACCGCCTTCGGGTCGACCGCTTCCTTCGACATGCGGTTCATCTCCACATAGCGCTCCGGCAGCGCGCGGGCCCGCCAGGTTTCCGGCGCACGGCAGTAATGGTGCAGGAACGACAGCGGCAAAGCGAGCTGGTTCGGATCGGTGCCGTCGAGGCTGGCGCAGCCGAACATCACGTCGAGCCGGTTCTGCAGCACGTAGCTCCAGATGCCGTGCCACAGCAATTCGACCGTGCGTTTGTTGCGATAGGGCGCCAGTACGCAAGACCGGCCGAGCTCCAGGAATTGCAAGTCGCGGTGGCGTTCGATCAGCGGCGCGATGTCGAATTCGCCGGCGGTATAGAAGCCGCCGAAGTCGTCGGCGAGCTGCTGCCGCAGCAGCCGGTAGGTGCCGACGACCGCCGGCTTGCCGCGCGACCGCTTTTCGGCCGCGTGATCGATGACCAGCAGATGGTCGCAGATCGCGTCGAAGGCGTCGATGTCGCGCCGCGCAAACAGCCGGCCCGGATCGGCCAGCGCGGAGCCTTCCTGATAGAACACGTGATAGCGCAATTTCTGCGCCTGCCGGATTTCCGCCGCGCTCTGGGCGAGGCGGACCTCGAGGTCGCCGATGCGGCCCAGCGGCTGCTGCGGCCGCAGCGCCCGGGCGGCGCCGGCCTGCAATCCGCTGAACGCCTGTAAATGTGGAAGCAATCCCCATTGCCTAATCGCAGAGCCACGATCTTGCATCGGTCCTCTCGCGGGTCAGAAGGCTCGGTTGGCCCGAATCATGTCGGTTGCGGACGGCCTCTCTACAGCATGGGCCGAACGCCGAATTATGACAATGTTAGAACGGTCGCGCTACGCAACAAAAGGTGCCCGCGAGGCAGGGGCGATTCCCGCTAGCAGCCGGCGCAGGCGCTCGCGGTCGAGGGGCTTCACCAGGAAGTCGTCCATTCCTGCCGCCAGCGCGGCGTCGCGATCCTCGGCGAAGGCGTTGGCGGTGAGGGCGACGATCGGCGTGCGCCCGCCCTCCTCCAGGGCGCGGATGCGACGTGCCGCGTCGAGGCCGTCGAGGCCGGGCATGTGCACGTCCATCAGGACGAGATCGTAGGGCTCGCCCGCAGCGCGCGCGGTCTGCCACGCGGCGATGGCCGCCTCGCCGCTGACTACGCCGGCCGGCCGGTGGCCGAGCTTGGTCAGCAGCGCGCGGGTGAGCAGGGCGTTGATCTCATTGTCCTCGACGACCAGGATCGACAGGCTGTCTGCCGGGGCATCGGCGGCCGGCATTTCGGCGGGGGCGCCGGAATCGACCGGGGCGATGGCGGGCGCATCGTCGCGCAGCATCGCGGCGAGCGAGGCGGTGCGCACCGGTTTGATGAGATAGCCGGTAAAGCCGAGCTCGCGGAGAGTCGCCAGCCGGTGCCGGTCCTGCGGCGTGATCAAGACAATGCGGCGCGCGGCGTTGGTGCCGGCCAGTCGGCCGACCGCGGTCATGTTTTGCGCCAGCGCATGATCGACCAGCATGGCGTCCCATCGACGGTCGGCGAGCTTCTCGATGGCGGTTTTCTCATCGGCGGCGACGTCGATCGTCGCGCCCCAGCGCCCCAGCCGTCGCGCGATCAGCGGCGGCTCGATCAAGGAGGGCGACACGATCAGCACGGAGCCGTCGGCGAGATCGGGCGCGACGTCGGGCGGCGCTTGATTGTGGGCCGCGGGCAGCGGCAGGGTGAAGAAAAAGGTCGAGCCTTCACCGGGCTTGCTGAACAGGTCGATCGATCCGCCGAGCGCCCCGACGATGCGGCGCGAGATGGCGAGGCCGAGGCCGGTGCCGCTGTAACGCCGGGTCGACGAGCCGTCGGCCTGCTCGAAGTCCTTGAAGATGCGGCCGTGATCTTCCGGGCGGATGCCGATGCCGGTGTCGCGCACGGTGAAGCGCACCATGTCGCTGCCGTCTTCTGTCGGTTCGGCGAGCAGCGACACGCCGCCGCGCTCGGTGAACTTGACCGCATTGCCGGCGAGGTTGAGCAGCACCTGCCGCACGCGGGCACGGTCGCCTGTCACCTGCGCCGGCAATCGTTCGTCGACGAACGACGCGATCTCGAGACCTTTGTCCTGCGCGCGCGGCGCCAGCAGTTCGACGATGTCTTCGATCAGCTCGACCAGCGAGAAGCCGGCGGTTTCGAACTCGAACTTGCCGGCCTCGATCTTGGAGAAATCAAGCACGTCCTCGATCAGCTTGAGCAGCGCCTCGGCGGACGACTTCGCCGCCTTCACATAGGTCGCCTGCTCCGGCGTGAGCGGAGTGTCGAGCAGCAGGCCGGTCATGCCGAGGATGCCGTTGAGCGGTGTTCGGATCTCGTGC
>CAZNTY010000412.1:0-3099 GCA_964576085.1 uncultured Undibacter sp.
GAAACGATCTGGCGACGTTCCCCGACCTGAAAGACGCGCGCTGGAGCACCTTCTCGGGCGCCCGGTCGACCTCGTCGAACGTGAGGCCGTAGAGGGAAGCCGGAACTTCATCCGTCGGCAGGCTATTCTGAGTGAGGCCAAAACTGTCTATGGCTGAAACGCCGCGGCGGGACGGGGCGCTCCTGCTCGACATGCTGCTTGCAGCGCGTGATGCGCAGGGTTTCATCGAAGGGCTCGACAAGGCACGTTTCCTCGCGAGCCGGCTTCATCAGAACGCCACGATCCGTTCGTTGGAGAATAATCGGTGAAGCTGCGGGAAAAATTTCAGCCGCGGTTCAGACCGCGCATCCTGAAATTTCCTGGCGAGAGATCACCGGGATGCGGCACCGACTCATTCACGGTTATGGAGACGTGCGTCTCGACTTGATCTGGGCAATTCTTCATGAGCATGTTCCGGCGCTGATCGCAGCACTTGAAAAACTCACTCCTCCCGAAAAATGAAGATCGTCATCTGGCGTTGAAGAAAAACCCCGACAAATAATCACCATTCAAAACCGGATCGACGCGAAGGCGCGCACGCTGGCGCCGGGCATCAGCACCTCGTCCTTGGAGTAGGACACGGCGTTGCGGATATCGTCGTTGAGCAGATTGGTGCCGACGAGGCCGATCGTCATCTCGGTCGGCGTGCCGCCCATCGGCGCCCGCGGCTTCCAGCGGTAGCTGATCTCGGCGCGCAGGTCATCGTAGCCCACGGTCGGCGTCTCGGCGACCGGCGCGACGTCGGTCTGGTCGAACGCATGCACGAGGTTGACGCGGATAAGCCAGCTTGGATCGCGCCAATAGACGCCGCCGCCAATCCGCATTGGCGGAATGCGGGGAACATTGGTGCCGTTGTCGAACGTCGCACGCACGATGTCGAACTGGTCTTCGATACCAAAGATGCCGCCGTTGAGCGGAAGCAGGTCGAGCTGGCTTTGAAACTCGGCGCCGCGGAAGGTGGCGTTGGATTGGGAGTAGATCGCCTCGTTCACCTCGCCGGCGCCGGGACCGCAGACATTGGTGTCCTCGTCGCAGGTATTGCCGGTGAGGCGCCGATAAATAAAGCCGTTGAAGCGCGTGTAGTAGGCGTTGGCCTCGAAGCGGAACGGGCCGGTCGCGCGCTTCAACGCGACCTCGACCGAGCGCGCCGCCTCGATGCCGAGATTGACGTTGCCCTTGTCGAAGGTCACGGTGGCGTCGTGCACGCCGCCGGAGAACAGCTCGGCCGGCTTCGGCGCCCGCTCGACATATTGCGCGGTCACGCTCGCGACCAGGTCCCACGGCAAATCCTGGATCAGGCCGATGCTGGCGCTCTTCGGCGTATAAGCGGGCGAGGCCGAGGCCGTCGTCATGGTGCCGAGCGCGTCGAAGCTGCGGCCCATGCCGGACAACCCGACATGCTCGATACGGCCCGCCACCTGCGCTTTGGTCGTGGCACTGAACTTGAACTCGTTGAAGATGTAGCTGGCGATCCGCCAGTTGGTATTGGGGTCCCACAGGCCGGCGCCGTCGGGACTGGGCGCATCGAGATATTGATGGCCGCCCTGCACGCCGATGGCCGTCGTCAGCGCCGCGAAGTCCAGATTGATCGGCGCGAGTTGCGTCTCGATCCGTCCTTCCTGCTCCCGGTTGATGAAGGTCTGCCGCACGCCGTCAGTGGTCGGATCGGTGTCGTCGGCCCAGCCGAGCTCATCATGCTTGTAATCGGTGATGCCGCCCCAGAACCGGATGGCGTCGATCGTCGCATTGGGCGCGCGCCACTCGCCTTTCGTCAGGAGCTTGGTCTGCTCGGCATCGATGCGGGTGTGGTGGTCTTCGCCGTCGATCCCGGGGATGTGATAGAGCGCGTCGTTGTGCGTCAGCGCCAGCCCGATGAAACCGCCGTCGAAGATATAAGAGCCGCCGATCGCCTGGCCGTCGCTCTGCATGGATGAATTCGGCTGCCGCCCGTTGAAGGCGCCCGGCCGGGTCGCGCCCGGCGCGTCCGCGGGCGCGGGCGGAACGAGATAGGGATAGGACGGCACGCGATAGTCGCTGGTGTGCCGGCCGAACGCATCGGCATGGAACGCAAAGTTTCCGCCGGCGGCGTCGAGAAGAACGGCGCCGTCGAGGCCGTCGGACGCCGACGAGGCTCCGCCGCGGAATTCAGTGGTGACGCTGCTCGGCGGCACCACGGTCGGGATGCGGTTGTTGAGCGTCTCGACCACGCCGCCGATCGCCTGCGAACCGTAGCGCAACGTGGCCGGTCCACGAATCACTTCGACGCGGTCGACGGTGAGCGGGTCGACCGGGACGAAATGGTCCTCGCCGAGATCAGAGGCGCCATTCGCCCCGACACCGTCCTCCTGGATACGAATGCGATTGACGTCGAGGCCACGCACGATCGGCCGGCTTGAGGCGCCGGGCGCGAAGCTCGAGCCGGTGATGCCGGGCTTGAGGAACAGCAGGTCGCCCAGGGTCGCGCCGCCGTTGCGCTGAATTTCTGCGGACGGCACGACGGTCACGGTTGCGAACTGGTCCGTCACGACCGGCAGGACACCGGGCAACGGCTCGGCCCAAGGCGACGAGCCTCCCTGACGCGAAAGGATCGGGCTCGGCGCCGTAACCACCACTTCGGGAAGCGCTACCTGGGCGACGGCGCCTCCGGTCCTCAAGGCCATGGAAACCGCCACAAGAGACGCCGCTCCACACACCCTTACTCCACCCATCGCACGACCCCCCAATGTATGTAATGTTATAACATTACATACATTGGGGGCTTGTCAAGATCGCGCAGGCGCAACGCGCGGGATCAGGGGCTTCACGGTGGACACCAGACGGCCCGGCCGCTCGGGACGGTCGCAGCCGGCCATCACCGCGCGCGGAGAAATTATCGTCACGTCATGCAGGCCGCCGATCGGTCCGGCCGAAGCCGTTTCGCTTTTGGCGGGAAGCAGGTCGTCATTGCCGAGGCAACCGGGTCCAGCCTGGGGCTCGCCCGGTCACGGCATTCGACCCGGCGCTCCGCGCTCTTTGAAGCGATCTTTCCTTTTCGAGGGACGCGGGAGCCTTCGCCTGCCG
>CAZNTY010000413.1:0-1723 GCA_964576085.1 uncultured Undibacter sp.
CGGGATTCCGACTTCCTGGTCCGCGCCGAAGTCAAAGGCGCGCTCTCCGACTGCGCCACCCGCCTGCCGGAATGGATCGACCCGGCCGCGGCCGGCATGATCAACGTCGAAGGTAGCTGCACAGCGGAGTGACCGCGCCGCAGTCTGACTGTAGATAGCACGTTAAGTTGGCCGGCGGAGGTAGCCCATCAATTGACCGCTTTTGTTGATGCTGGCCCTGTGGGGTTGTGGGGAACGCGGAGCGTTGTCCACAAGTCCACAGGGCAGGCCGCCAAGCGGTTTTAGGCGGCACATTTTTGCGCTTCGATCAAGGAGCCGGCCGGGTCGTAAGACGCCAGGCGGCGTGGTCCGTGGAAGATAGCATAGGTACCATCGGCGTAGCGATTGACGCGCACCTTGGCGCGGACGAAGTGGGCGCGGGTAGTGACGGCGGGAATTTGCAGGCGCAGGCCGCCGACGGTGACGGTGTTGTCATTGCCGACGATGCGCTCGTGCTGAATGCACAGCACGTCCGCCCATTGTTCGGGCTGTGCCGGCACGAACGCGCTGCCTGCTTCGGCCGGCGCCGCGGCAAAACGGCGATTGTGCTCAGCCAGATAGGACTCGGCGATGAAGCGGTTTGCCGCGTCCATGCCGGTGATGCCTGCCAATTGCAGTTCCTTGGGCAAGCGGTCCTGCAGGGTACGGAAGGCTCGTTCCGATCGTCCGCGCGCTTCGGGGGAATAGGCTGGGATGTGCTCGATGCCGAGCTGGGCCAGCGCCCGGCCGACCTGGGTGAGGGCATCCTTGTCGACCTTCTCTCCGGCCTTTGGCGTGTAGAAGTAGTGGCTACCGCGGTCGCTATAGAGGCTGCAGAACAGGCCTTTGGTGCTGAACACCTCCGAAAGGCCGCGGAAGCTTGAGAATGTGCCTTCCTCTTCGACCAGGAACATCGAGTAGATCTCGCTCGTGGCATCGTCCATGGTGACGATGAGATCAAGCTCGCAATCCAGCCCCGGTATCCAGCGATGCGACGAGCCATCCTGGTGCAGCATCATGCCCACCATGGGCCGGCGTGGCCGCTTGCGCCGGTGCGCCCCACGCCGGGGCGCAGGTGCGATCAGCCCGCGACCTTGCAGGAAGGTCTTGGTCCAGCTGTAACCCCAGGCGAACTGGTGTTCCCTGACCAGGAACTCGTGAAAATGCTTCGCCGTGAAGCCGGCATAGCGCTCGCGGTAAAGCCGCTCGACTTGCTCGGCCTCGCGTTGCGGCACCCGCTTGGGCGACGGCTTGCCAAGCCGGCGGTCCAATAACCCGGCTTCACCTTCCGCCTCGAATCTTCGGCACCAGCGGCGGAACGTCCGTTCCCCGATCCCCAGCAGCTCCGCTGCCTCCGCTTGGCTTAAATTGCCGCTCTCATGACGCCCAAGGACATCGATGAACCTCATCCGTCGCACACCTTGCAAAATCTCCGCCCGCTTCATGAGCCCTCCTCCCGGAAGACCCAATTAACCGGACAGATCGTGTGCTACCTAAACCGGACACATCGTCTGCCACCTACACGGCATGGCCTCGCGCGTTGCTTCGGAACAAAGAATGAACTATATTGCTCCTTGCAGCGAGCGTGATGCGCCTGCTGCGAGACCGCCGCGCGGCGCTTGGTGCCTGCAGTGTGGACTCTCGTTCCCGTTCACCGAAGACGGTCGATGCCCTGCCGATCTCGCGCGCGCGAGGTCGAATGGAA
>CAZNTY010000414.1:0-6051 GCA_964576085.1 uncultured Undibacter sp.
CGGATGTCGACCTGCGAGCGCGGCAGGAACGCCACCGCGCCGTCGAGATCCACCGTGAAGCCGCCCTTGACCTGGTTAAAGATGATGCCCTGCACCTTCTCGTTGGCGTTGAAGGCCCGTTCCAGCTTGCCCCAGCTTTCCTCGCGCCGCGCCTTGTCGCGCGACAGCACCGCCTCGCCGAGCGCGTTCTCCACGCGCTCCAGATAGACCTCGACGGTGTCGCCGACCTTGATGTCGGACTGGCGGCCGGGCGCGGCGAACTCGCGCAGCGCGACGCGGCCTTCGGTCTTGGCGCCGACGTCGATGACGGCCATGTCCTTCTCGATGCCGACGACCTTGCCCTTGACGACCGAACCTTCGGACGGAGTGCCGCCCTGCGAGAACGACTCTTCAAGCATCTTGGCGAAATCTTCACGCGACGGTGCAGTAGCGGTAGCTGTGGCCATGTAATCTCCTGATGCGGCGCGCCGGCGGGTTTGAATGGCGTTCCAATGCGCGGGCCAAAGGCTTCCGCAAACCTTCGGCGGCCACCGGAATTCCCGGTGGCCGGCGCTAATACCGTGCGTTCGGAACGAGGGTTCGTGCAGGCCGGTCACGTCAAGGTGCGAACGGGGCTTGGTTCCTCCAACAACGAGGGGCGTTAGTCGCGCCCTCGGCCCGTTCGGGTGGCCTCGACGATGTCAATGGCGGCCCGGATGGCGGCGTCTATATCCAAATGCGTGGTGTCGAGCAAGTGCGCGTCCGGCGCGGCCTTGAAGGGCGCCACGGTCCGGTTGGCGTCGCGCGCGTCGCGCTTCTGGATGTCGGCAAGAATCGCCGCCGGATCGGGATTTTCGCCGCGTTCCTGCGCCTCCCTGACCCGCCGCCGCGCCCGTTCCTGGGGCGAGGCGGTGAGGAAGATCTTCACCTCGGCCTGCGGCGCGATCACGGTGCCGATGTCGCGGCCGTCGAGGACGGCGCCCGGCGGCTGCGCCGCGAATTTGCGCTGGTAGTCGATCAGCGCCGCCCGCACGTCGGGGATCGCCGAAACGACCGAGGCCACATTGCCGATCGCGTCGGTCTTGAGCGCCGGATCGCCGAGCTGCGCCGGATCGAAGGCGCGGGCCGCCGCAATTGCCGCGGCCTGGTCGTTCGCCGTCTTGCCGGCGTCGAGCACCGCCTTGGCGACCGCGCGATAGAGCAGGCCGGTATCGAGATGACGATAGCCGTAATGCGCAGCGAGCCGCCTGCCGAGCGTTCCCTTGCCGGACGCGGCCGGTCCGTCGATGGCGATGATCATCGTCGCTCGCGAAGTTGCCTCACGGCGCGCACCGTAACGGCTGGCGGCGTGGACGCCAATGGCCCGGTCTGGTAGAGACCGCACATTCATCCTAATCGGCAACGAGGAACGGTGCGTACGCCACGCAAAGTCAAGCAGGTGTTGCGGTCGCCCGCCGTGCAGTGGACGCTCGGCGTGCTCGCCGCCTCCTACATGCGCGTCGTACGGGCGACCGGCCGACTCGACCGGCCGGACCCGCCGCCGGGCGGCCCGTTCATCCTCGCCACCGGGCACAGCCGGCTGTTCCTGCTCTCGTACCTGCGGTTCGGCGAGCGGCCGCTGATCGCGCTGATCAGCGGCCACCGCGACGGCCAGCTCATCAGCAAGATCGCGCGCATGTTCGGCATCCATACGGTGGTCGGCTCTTCGACGCGCGGCGGCCGCCAGGCGATCCGCGATTTGATCCGCCTCGCGCGCGACGGTCATAACATCTACATCACGCCCGACGGTCCGCGCGGCCCGGCGATGCGGGCGCAGCGCGGCGTGGTCGAGATCGCGCGGCTGACCGGCCTGCCGGTTCTGCCGGCCGCCGCCAGCACCAGCCGCGGCGGCGAGCGCGACACCTGGGACCGCATCCTGGTGCCTTACCCGTTCGGCCGCACCGTGGTGCGCTGGGGCGAGCCGATCCGCGTCGGGAAAAACGCCAACATCGACACCGTGCGCGCCAGGATCGAGGCCGCCCTCACCACCTGCAACAGCGCGCCGACCTTGCCTGCGGCCGCGCGCAGAGCAAGCCGGGCAAGCTGCGCAAGCTGGCGACGAGCAACTGATGTCAGCCGCCACCCGTCTCGCCGCTCTCAGGAGGTTGCTCGCGCATGTGCGCGACGTGGCGAAGCTCGACCTCGGCTTCGTGCTGTGGGACGGCAGCACGGTGCCGGCGGATTTGCCGGCCAACGCTCTTGCCGTCACCATCGCAGACGAAAGTGCGGTCGCGGCGCTTTTGCGAAAACCAAAGCTCGACACGATCCTCAACCTGTGGGTCACGAAGCGGGTCGATATCCGCAACGGCACGGCGTTCGACCTCGCCGGAATCGGCAACCGCGTGCGCGGCCGTGACCTGCGCAGGTCGATCGACAAGCGGCTCGTCTTCTCGACGCTGCTGAAGTTCCTGTTCGTGCCGCGCGGCGGTCCGTGGCCGCTGGAGGAAGTCGCGAAATCTCGTCCCAGCGACGGCAGCGAGCGCGAGAACAAGTCCAACATTCAGTACCACTACGACGTCTCGAACGCGTTCTATACGCTCTTCCTCGACCCGGAGATGGTCTATTCCTGTGCCTACTTCACCGACTGGAAAAACGACATCGCACAGGCGCAGCGCGACAAGCTGGAGATGATCTGCCGCAAGCTACGGCTCAAGGCCGGCGAGCGTTTCCTCGACATCGGCTGCGGCTGGGGCGCGCTGGTGTGTCACGCCGCGCAGCATCATGGCGTCAAGGCGCATGGCGTGACGCTGTCGCAGACCCAGTTCGATCTGGCGCAGGAGGAAGTGAAACGGCTCGGCCTGCAGGATCGCGTCACGCTGGAGCTGCGCGACTACCGCACCCTCGACGGCCAGTTCGACAAGATCGCGTCGATCGGCATGTTCGAGCATGTCGGCATCGATAATCACCCCGCCTATTTCAAGACGGTCAAACGCCTGCTGGCGCCGGACGGGCTCTACCTGCATCACGCCATTACCCGCGGAGCGAAGCGGGACGACAAGGTGTTTCGCAACAAGCGCCCGGAATATGTTGCGGTCACACGTTATATCTTCCCCGGCGGCGAGCTCGACCATATCGGCATGTCGGCCGCCAATCTCGAACGCTTCGGCTTTGAAGTTCACGACATCGAGGGCTGGCGCGAACATTACGCCCGCACCTGCCGGCTCTGGCACGACCGCCTGCTCGGAAACTACGACAAGGCGGTGCAGGAGGTTGGCGAGCACAAGACCCGGCTGTGGCTGATCTATCTGGCCGGCTGCTCGCTCGGCTTCGAGCGCGCCACGCTGAACATCTTCCAGACGCTGGCATCGAAGCGCAAGCGCGGCGCCTCCGGCCTGCCGCCGACGCGAGCAGACTTGTATCGTTAAAGTGAGGTCGGCTGGAGCATAAGTCCTGGCGGGGCTTGGCCCGGCCATCCACGCCTTTGATGTGGTGATGCCTTTAAGACGTGGGATGCCCACGACAGGCGCGGGCATGACGACTCAATTTAATCCGCACCACATTAGGACAAATCGGCGCCGAGCGAGCGCATCAGGTTGGCGAAGCCGGGGAAACTCGTCGCGATGAACGAGGCATCATCGACCGCGACCGGCTGCTCGCTCGCAAGGCCCATCACCAGCGCCGACATCGCGATGCGGTGATCCATGTGCGTGACGACCCGTCCGCCGCCGGGCGGGCGGCCTTTGCCGTTGACGATCAGGTCGTCGCCTTCGATCGCGACATCGACGCCGTTGACGCGCAGCATCTCGGCGGTGGCCGCAAGGCGATCGCTCTCCTTCACCCGCAGCTCCTGCAAGCCGCGCATCACCGTTTGCCCCTCGGCAAAGGCGGCGGCAACCGCCAGCACCGGATATTCGTCGATCATCGACGGCGCGCGTTCGGCGGGCACCTCGACACCCTTGAGCGGTCCGGGTTTCACGCGCAGCTCCGCAACTTCCTCGCCGCCGTCGCTGCTGACTGCCGCAAGCTCAATCGACGCGCCCATCTCCTTGAGCGTCGTGAACAGCCCGGTGCGCAGCGGATTGGTCATCACGGCCTCGAGCTGCACGTCCGAGCCCGGCACGATCAGCGCCGCAACCAGCGGAAACGCGGCGGACGACGGATCGGCAGGCACCAGCACCGGCGCCGGCTCGAGCTCCGGCTGGCCCTGCAGCACGATGCGGCGGCCGACGTCGTTGGCACCGATCTGCCGGACCGAAATTTTCGCGCCAAAATGTTTCAGCATCCGCTCGGTGTGGTCGCGCGAGGCCTGCGCCTCGATCACGGTGGTCTCGCCCGGCGCGGCGAGGCCGGCCAGCAGCACCGCCGACTTGAGCTGCGCCGACGGCACCGGCGACTCATAGACGATCGGATAAGGATCGGCGGCTCCCTGCAGCGTCAGCGGCAGCCGGCCGTTGTCGGACACCTGGATCGCTCGCGCGCCCATCCGCTCCAGGGGATCGAGCACGCGCCGCATCGGCCGCGAGCGCAGCGAGGCGTCGCCGTCGAACGTCGCGGTGATGGGCGAACCCGCCACCGCGCCGAGCGCGAGTCTGCACCCGGTGCCGGAATTGCCGAAATCGAGCGGCGCCGATGGCGTCACGAAACCGCCGACCCCGACGCCGCGCACCCGCCATACCGCCTGCCCCGCCCCGTCACCGGCGCGTTCGATGTGGGCGCCGAGCGCGCGCATAGCGCTCGCGGTGTGGTGGACGTCCTCGCCCTCCAGGAGCCCGGTTATGGTGGTTTCTCCAACCGCCATCGCGCCAAGGATCAGCGCGCGATGCGAGATCGATTTGTCGCCCGGCACGCGAAGGCGGCCAGCCAGCGGGCCGGCGCGGCGGGCGGTCAATGGATGGGCTTCGCTCAACGGTTAAAATCCTGAAAATCGGTGCCGTCCTACCACGCGCCCGCGCGCGGCGTCACCCGGCGGACCGTGAGAGGCCCGATTTTCCGCTCCTGGCGCTATTGACAGGTGCGCCGCAACTAGCCAAGTCAAGCACCGAATTTTCCAGACATTGGCTCAAGGAACCTCCCGACGTGGCAAAACCCGACCTTGGCACCAAGCGCCTTTGCGGCAGTTGTGGCGCGAAGTTCTACGATCTGAACAAAACTCCGATCGTCTGTCCGAAGTGCGAAACGGTGTTCATCCCGGTCGCGGCGGCGCGCGCCCGTCCCGAGGCCGCCAAAGCCGCTCCGGAGCCGGTCGCCGAAGCCATCGTGCCGGAGACCGCCGACGCCGAGTTTGTTTCGCTCGAGGATGCCGAAGCCGAGCAGCAGGGCAAGAAGCCCGCGGCCGCGGTGGGCGCCGAGGCCGCAGAGGCCGATGACGACGGCGATGATGCGCTGGAGGATGCCGCCTTTATCGAGGAGCAGGAGGAAGGCGCCGACGTAACCGACATCATCGGCGAGACGATCGAGAAGGAAGAAGAAACCTGACTTCAGTGATCAGCGGTCGGGTAATATCAATAGTGCCTGATACCGATTTCTGATTACTGTTCCCTGGAGGGGCCATAGCTCAGTTGGGAGAGCGCGTGAATGGCATTCACGAGGTCGGGGGTTCGACTCCCCCTGGCTCCACCAGCCTTCGCCCGCTTCGCGGGCTTCGGCTCGGCAGGCCGACCTTCGCCTGAAGTATTGCAACGTACTTTGGATCGCGAAGTGGGCGAAGGCTGCCGCGCCGAAGCCCATAGGGCGAAGGCTGCCGCGCCGAAGCCCATAGGGCGAAGGCGGGCTAATTATGAGATATGTCTACATTCTCGAAAGCCTCAATAACGAACACTTTTATGTCGGCATGACCGATGACTTACGAAACCGTGTTGCGAAACATAATGCAGGCGAAGTTCCCCACACTTCAAAATTTAAGCCGTGGCGAGTGAAGACGTACGTCGCATTTAGCGACATTGGCCAAGCCATAAAATTTGAAAAGTATCTGAAATCCCCTTCCGGGCGCGCGTTTGCCAAGAAGAGACTCTAATCAGACTCACCGCGACGCGGTTTTCTGCGCGCGCGAGGCGACCGCGCCCTTGCCCCAGACCGGCTCGTCGGCGCCGTTCC
>CAZNTY010000415.1:0-1863 GCA_964576085.1 uncultured Undibacter sp.
GTCGAGTGCGGCCAGCGTACGGGGATGCAGTTCCCCGAAATGGCCGAGCACCTTCTGCGGCCCGATCTGGATGGTGCCGCTGCGGCCCGGGTGAAACCAGGCCGGGCCGCCCGGCACGATCTGCAGCGCCTGCACCGGCGCGCCGGCGGCCGCGAGCACCGCGAAGGCGTCGGATTTCACGTCGAATGCGTCGGCCGCGCCGCTGCCGAACCAGTGCCGCCCGACCTCGTTCGGATTGGCGAGGCCGCGCCGCACGCCGCTTGCGGCGGTGAACTGGTCCTCCGGCCGGTCGCCCTTGAAGATCTGGCCGACCTCGAACAACGCGATATCGCCGAAGCCGCGGTCAGCGTTTTTCTGTGCCGCCATCACCAGCCCGGGAATGAGGCTCGGCCGCATGTCCGACAGCTCGGCAGCGATGGGGTTGGCGAGCGCCAGCGCCTCCGCGCCGCCGCCGAATGTCTGCGCCTCCCTCTTCGACACGAACGACCAGGTCACGGCCTCGTGCATGGCGCGGGCGGCGAGCGCGCGCTTGGCCTTGCGGGTGCGGAGCTGGATCGGCGTGAGCACCGGCTTGCGCGCGTTCTCGCCGCGCGGGAACGGCGCCAGCGGTACGTTATCGACGCCGACGATGCGCACGATCTCCTCGACCAAGTCGGCCTTGCCCTCGACGTCCGGCCGCCATGACGGCACCGCGACCTTCATCTTGTCGGGCGTGCCGGCGGCGAAGAAGCCGAGATGTTCGAGGATGCGGCGCGCCTCCGGCTGCGTCACCTTCAGGCCGGTGAGCCGCGTGACCTCGCCGAGCGGGAAGTCGATGACCTTCTCCTTTGCCGGAATCTCGCCGGCGAGCACGATCTCGGACGGCGTGCCGCCGCACAGGTCGATCACCATCTGCGTCGCGAGCTCGAGGCCGGGAATCGTGAAGGCGGGATCGACGCCGCGCTCGAAGCGATAGCGCGCGTCCGAATTGATGCCGAGCTTGCGGCCGGTCTGCGCGATGTTGTGCGCGTCCCACAGCGCCGATTCGATCAGCACGTCGGTCGTGCCGGCGTCACAGCCTGACTCCTCGCCGCCCATGATGCCGGCGAGCGACTCGACGCCCTTCTCGTCGGCGATCACGCAGGTCGCCTGGTCGAGCGTGTAGGTGCGGCCGTCGAGCGCGAGCAGCGTCTCGCCGTTCTGCGCGCGCCGCACCGTCAGGTTGCCTTTGACCTTGGCGGCGTCGAACACGTGCAGCGGCCGGCCGCGGTCGTAGGTGATGAAGTTGGTGATGTCGACCAGCGCATTGATCGGCCGCAACCCGATTGCGGCGAGGCGCTTCTGTAGCCATTCCGGCGACGGGCTGTTCCTGACGCCCTTGACCAGCCGCAGCGCGAAGACCGGGCACAACGATTGTGTCTGGCCGAAGTCGAGCGTCACGTTGACGGGGCAGGGGAACTGGCCCTTCACCGGCTTCGGCGGCCGGTCCTTGAAGGTGCCGATCGAGGTCGCGCCGAGGTCGCGCGCGATGCCGTTGACGCCGGTGCAGTCCGGCCGGTTCGGCGTCAGGTTGATCTCGATCACCGGATCGCCGAGGCCGGCATAGTCGACATAGGATTTGCCAAGCGGCGCGTCGTCCGGCAGCTCAATGATGCCGTCGTGGTCGTCGGAGATTTGCAGCTCGGCGGCCGACATCAGCATGCCGCGGCTTTCGACGCCCCGGATGGTGCCGACCTGGAGCGTGATGTCCTTGCCCGGCACATAGACGCCCGGCCTGCCGAACACCCCTGTCATGCCGGCGCGCGCATTGGGCGCGCCGCATACTACCTGGATCGGATTGCCGTCGCCGGTGTCGACCGTGCAGACTCGCAGCCGGTCGGCGTT
>CAZNTY010000416.1:0-1867 GCA_964576085.1 uncultured Undibacter sp.
CGCCTGGTCGGCCGCCTGGACCTGCGACTGGTTTTCCGGGCCATGACCCTGCCTTAATCCGCTACGGTGGCGCTGGTTCCAAATCCTCTTGCGCCTGATCGAGGTCGGACTAAAAGGTCGCGCCATGACCGCTCACGGCACCACGTCCGATCTTGCAGACCCGCCGGTCCTGCTGCGCGCCGATCTCGACGGCATCGCCCTGCTCTCGCTCAATCGACCGCAGCAGCGCAACACGTTGTCGGAAGCGATGCTCAAGGCGCTGGCCGACGCCTTCGCCGCAATCGCGCAAGACCGCGCGGTGCGCGCGGTGATTATCTCGCACAACGGTCCGGCCTTCTCGTCCGGCCACGACATGAAGGAGATGACGGCGCATCGTGCCGATCCGGACCGCGGCCGCGCCTACTTCAGGGCACTGATGGAACAATGCAGTGCATTGATGATGTCGGTCCGCAAGTTGCCACAGCCGGTGATCGCCGCGGTCGAAGGCGTGGCGGCCGCCGCCGGCTGCCAACTGGTGGCAAGCTGCGATCTCGCGGTGGCCTCGCAGACCGCGTCGTTCTCGACGCCGGGCGTGCATATCGGGCTGTTCTGCTCGACGCCAATGGTCGCGCTGTCGCGCAATGTCGCCAACAAGCATGCGATGGAAATGCTGCTGACCGGCGACAGGGTGTCGGCCGACGACGCCTGGCGTATTGGCCTCGTCAATCGCGTCGTGCCGGCGGGCCAGGCCACCGAGCACGCGCTCGTTCTCGCGCGCCAGATCGCGTCGAAATCGATGCTCACGCTCCGTCTCGGCAAGGAAGCGTTCTACCGCCAGCGCGAGCTCGATCTCGCCGCAGCATATAAGCTCACGATCGACGTAATGGTCGAGAACATGCTGGCGCGCGATGCCGCAGAGGGCATCGGCGCCTTCATCGAAAAACGCGACCCGATTTGGGAAGACCGCTGACCCTTAAGGCGTCAGCGTCGCGGGCTGCACGTCCTCGCTTGCTGCCGGAGTGATGACGCTGTGCGCTTCGAGCTCCGCCTCGAGCCGCGCCAATGCCGAAAGCTGGAGCACCGTGGCCCGCTGGCCCTCGGCCAAGGCCGTCACCAGCACAATTTTACCATCGGGAAATTCCAACGCGTCGTGGTGCGCCGTCGCGTAGTCGAGATTGATCTGCCGGAAACGGGCGACCTTGTACGGCAGGCGGCGGTTGCGCATGAACGGCAGCATCGCGTCGTACTCGACATCCTGATCGAACGCGACCTCGGTGCCGGGCAACAAGCACACCGCAACCTCAGGATTGTCGACGGCGGCAAAGCCGCGCGTGATCGAATCGGAAAATCGCGTCGAAACCAGCCTGTCGCCGACTTTTGCCGGGCGAGATGCCACGCCCTGAAGGCTATAATCGCACATTGTCGCTCCTCCATTCGCGACCCAGCTCCCAATCTTTCAACACCCATGATGGCAATCTGACGCAACCGGCTTCCACTTTCACGAACTCGTGATTACGTTGACGGGCCCATGGACCACGATCATTACCCAGACAGCTATATCCGCGGCATTCTCAACACCGTAAAGACCATCGCGATGGTCGGGATTTCGCCGAAAGACAACCGGCCGAGCTACTTTGCGTTCAAATACCTGCTCGAACGCGGCTATCACATGATCCCCATCAATCCCGGCCAGGCCGGCAAGGACAGTCTCGGGCAGAAAGTCTATGCCAGGCTTGGTGACGTCTCGGAACCGATCGACATGGTCGATATCTTCCGCGGCTCGCAATTCGCTCCCGGCATTGTCGAGGAGGCGCTGGCGCTCAAGCCTCGGCCGCAGGTGATCTGGATGCAGTTGTCGGTGCGGAACGACGAGGCCGCAAAGGTCGCC
>CAZNTY010000417.1:0-7785 GCA_964576085.1 uncultured Undibacter sp.
GCCGGCGTGTCGAAGATCGCGGTCACGCCGTCGAATTCACGGCCGACCGAGAAGCCGGCGCCGTCGATGTCCGGCAGGATCGCAAACACCGCTTCATCGGTGACATCGTCGCCGATGAAGACCGGCATGCGGCCGGCAAAGGGCGGATGCGTCATCAGCGCGCGCACCGCCTCGCCTTTGTTGGTGCCGGCGCGCTTGAGCTCCAACATTTCCTTGCCCGGCAGCACCTCAACGGTCTCGCCGGGATAGGCGGCGCTGGTTTCGGCAAGCAGCTTCTGCAGCCGGTCCTTGCCGACCGGCACGCCGCGGTAATGCAGCGCGATCGAGTAGCCTTTGTCCTCGATCAGCACGCCCGGCGGCACGCCCGCGGCAAGCCTCTTGCGCAGGGATTCCGGCAGCGGCGCAGCGCCCCGCTTGATGGCGACGCCGGCGATCCGCATCTCGGCGCCGTGGCCGCCGACCGCGGAGAATTTCAGCGGCGAAAACAGGCGGTCGAGATCGGCGATCGGCCGCCCGCTGATGAGCGCCAGCGCGCCGCCGGTCAGGCGCTCCAGCCGCTCGAGGGCGCGACAGAGCTCCTTCGGAACGTTGACCTTGTGCGGCGCCGGCCCGATGTCGATCAGGGTGCCGTCGACATCGAGCAGCAGGGCGACCGATTTCAGATCGAGCGCCGCGTATTTTTCCGAAGCCTGGTTAAATGATTCGACCTGCGTCACGACCGCAATCTGTCCATCTGCCTTGAAACGCTATTCGGAAATCGCCGGCCCTTCAGCGCGCCAGCACCTCGACATCGCCATCCACGCCAGTGATGACCTTGAAATCGCGCTCATAGACCCGCCCTTCATTGCGCGCGATGGCACGATAATCTCCTTCCGCCAGCACCACGTGCGGAAAGGCGCCGATCGACTCCTTGATCACGTCGCCGCCCGGCGTCAGCACCGACCACGCGGTATTCGCCAGCGCCTCCCCGCCCTTCTCCGTCACCAGCTTGAGCGTGATGACGGCGGCGCGATGGGTCACCGTGATATCGGTGAGCTTGCCGGCCTGGACACGGATGTCGGAGCGCACCACGGAGTTCGCGTTTCCATAATTGGATACGATGTTATAAGTTCCCTCGGGAACCATGACCACGCTGCCGGTCAGCACTTTTTCCGCGATCGGGCGCCGGTCGCCGGGCTCGAACTGGCTGCCGCGGTAAACATCGAACGAGATCTGGCTCGACGGAATGCGGGTGTCGCCGACCTTGCCTTCGAGCCGCAGGCCGCCGGCCGGCAGGTCGAAGATTTCACGCACGGTTTCGCTGCGCAGCGTGATCGGCTTCACCGCGTTGGCGAGACCGAAGCCGACATGGACGATATAGGCGCCCGGCGGCAGGACCATTGTCGGAGCGGCGTTGCTGTCTTCCTTGACGAGGGCGAAGGCCCCGGACTTGTCGGGTTTGGCGGAATAGACACGCCAGGTGAGGCCGGAGGTGATCGGCGGCGCATCCTTGGCGAAGCGCGCGCCGAGCTCGAGCGCGACCTTGCCGGCCGGCACCATCATCAGCGTCGGCGACGGCACCGCGGACGGCGGCATGATCGGCGCGGCGGTGGCGCTGGTCGCGCCCGGCGCGAACAGCTGCGCGCCTTGCGCGGCAAGCTCGCTGGTCTGCATCGCAAAGAGCAATGCGAGCGCGGCCGCCCAGGCGGCTGACCTGCGAGCCATCGCCGATATTGGATATCGCACTCCCATGCCGGCGCCGTTTTTCATCCTGAATCGCGGCGATTTCAAGCCACCCGGCGGCCCCGCGGTTTGTGAGCGGGAGCCCGCTGTGCTAGTCGCATCGCGCGTCTCAAGGACAAGAAAATGCCCGATGCCATTGAGCTTCTGAAGAAGCGCCGCTCGGTCAAGCCGATGGAGCTGCTCGGTCCCGGCCCGTCCGCCGCCGAGCTCGAGACCCTGCTGACCATTGCCGCGCGAGTCCCGGATCACGGCAAGCTCGCGCCGTGGCGCTTCGTCGTGTTCGAGGGCGATGCCCGGCGCCGCGCCGGCGACAGGATCGCCGCGGTGTTTCAGGCCGCCAATCCGCAGGCGAGCGCCGACCAGGTCGAGTTCGAGCGCAACCGTCTCGCGCGCGCGCCGCTCGTCATCGCAGTGGTCAGCCGCGCCGCCCCGCACGTCAAGATTCCCGAATGGGAGCAGCTGCTGTCGAGCGGAGCGGCGGCAATGAACCTGGTGATCGCCGCCAACGCGCTGGGCTTTGCCGCAAGCTGGCTCACCGAATGGTACGCCTACGATCGCAAGGTGCTCGACGCGCTCGGCCTGGCGCCCAATGAGAAGATCACCGGCTTCATCCATATCGGTCGCGCCGCAACCTCCCCCGGCGACCGCGACCGTCCCTCTCTCTCGGCGGTCGTGAGCCGATACCAAGGCTGAGCTTCCCCATGTTCTACGACACGCGCGACGGCAGCCGCCCGCTCAAGCACGATCCGTTCAAGGCGATCGTCGCGCCGCGGCCGATCGGCTGGATCACCTCGATCAGCGCCAAAGGCGAGGTGAATCTCGCGCCTTATTCCTATTTCAACGGCGTGCTCAGCCGTCCGAACCTGGTGATGTTCTCCAGCGAGGGCTTCAAGGATTCGGTGGCCAACATCCGCGAGACCGGCGAATTCGTCTGCAACCTCGCCACCTGGGACCTGCGCGAGGCGATGAACGCCACCTCGGCGCCGCTGCCGCATGGGGTCAACGAGATGGAGCGCGCCGGTCTTGCTCCGGCGCCGTCGCGGCTCGTCAAGCCGCCGCGGGTCGCCGCCTCGCCCTGTGCGCTGGAATGCAAACTCATCAGGATCGTCCCGCTCAACGACCTCGACGGCGCCGCGCTCGATGGCCACGTGGTGATCGGCCGGGTGATCGGGGTCCATATCGAGGACCGTTTCATCAAGGATGGCCGGCTCGACACCGCGGCCATGAAGCCGATCGCACGCTGCGGGTATGACGAATATGCCGTGGTCGAGCGTATGTTCGCGATGACGCGCCCGACCGCCTGACACTCTTCCGTCATATATTTCCGCCAGGCCTTAATTATAATTCAATCTCAGGACTTGCCGGACTGCCGGGCCCGCCGGATCATGCCGGCTCGCAGGAGTGGACGCGTGTTCGGGGCTTTGTTCGGGCGCAATCGCAATTCAGACCGCGCGGTCGACGCCAGCGCTGAAACCGCCAAGCCGGAACGGCCGAGCATCGGGCTGGCGCTGGGCGGGGGCGCCGCCCGCGGCTTTGCCCATATCGGCGTGCTGCGCACGCTGCTCGCGCACGGCATCGTGCCGGACGTCATCGTCGGCACCTCGATCGGTGCCGTGGTCGGCGGCTGCTATGCCGCCGACCAGCTCGACGCGCTGGAAGAATGGGGCCGCAAGCTGACCAAGCGCAGCATGATGCGCTATCTCGATATCAGCTTCTCCGGCTCCGGGCTGATCAGCGGCAAGCATCTCGCCACCCGGCTCACCGCCGCGCTGGCCGAGCAGCGGATCGAAAACCTGCCGCTGCACTTTGCGGCGATCGCCACCGAGTTCAATACCGGCCACGAGATCTGGCTGACGCATGGCAGGCTGTCCGACGCGCTGCAGGCGTCCTACGCCCTGCCCGGGATTTTTCCGCCGGTGCGAATCGGCGCCCGTTGGCTGGTCGACGGCGCGCTGGTCAATCCGGTCCCGGTATCGGCCGCACGCGCGCTCGGCGCGCGGGTCGTCATCGCGGTGCACCTCAATGCCGATCTCAGCGGGCGCGGCACCGTGATCGCCAGTCACGGCACGGACGACAGCGACGCCGTGCCCGCCGTCATCGAGAGCAACGGCATTCAGCGGCATGGCTTCACCGACTTTATCACCGGCGGCCATTCACTGTTGCGCCAGGTGTTCGGCAATCGCGAACGACCGGGGATTCCGACCATCATGATCGAGGCATTCAACGTGATGCAGGATCGCATCACGCGCTCGCGCATGGCGGGCGACCCGCCGGACGTGCTGATCGCGCCCAAGGTCGGCCACGTCGGCTGGTTCGATTTCCATCGCGCCGCCGAAGCGATCGAGCTTGGCACCCAGGCTGCGGAGAAGAGCCTGCCCGAGATCGACGACATCATGGCGTTCTTCACGACTCCCGCGGCACCGGCCGTCGCCGCGTCGAAATAACGGGTCACGCGCTGCGGATATATTCGCGCATCGCCTCCGACTCGCGCTCGATCTGGTCGAGCCGCAGCTTCACCACGTCGCCGATCGAGACGATGCCCATGAGTCGTTCGTTTTCCAGCACCGGCAGGTGGCGGAATTTCCCGCCGGTCATGCGGGCCATGATCGAGCCGATCGACTCGTCGGGCCGGCACGTCGCAACATCGCGCGTCATTGACCGGCTGAGCGGTTCGTCCAGCGCCTGCGCGCCGCGCGCGGCGACGGCGTGAACGATGTCGCGTTCCGACAGGATTCCGGTCAAGCGCCCGCCTGCGCCGAGGACAACCACCGCGCCGATCCGGTGCGCGGCGAGCAGCGCGGAGGCGACGGCCAACGTGGCGGTCGGCTCAATGGTGATGACGTTGCCGCCCTTGGCGGCCAGGATCGCAGCCACAGTCATGACAGCCTCCCTCGTTGCCTGAGTGACATGCAGGGTTCAAACCAACGGCGGGGCCGCGCAATCAGTTCCCCCGGGAGGGTGAGACAGGCCGCGGCGCCCGGCGGGATCAGCCGCGGGGCAAGGCGTTCCGCCACGGATCGAACAGCGAAAACAGCAGCAGTCCTGCGACAAAACCGCCGATATGCGCTTCCCAGGCCACCGGCTCGTCGGCGCCGCCGATCGGAAGCGATACCATGCCGAACAGCAGGTTGATCCCGAACCAGACCACCAGAAAGATCAGCACGCGGGGATCTCGCAGCACGCCGGACAGCGGCAGCGCCGGCACGCGATAGGCGGCCTCGTCCCCTTCGCGCCAGAATCCGAGCGGCCCGCCGCGCTGGAAGGCGAAGCGCATCGCGCCCGCCATCGTGCCGGAGATCGCGGCCGAGGCGCCGATCACGGCAACGTCCTCGCCGCCATGCGTGAAGAGATGGGCGAGCGCGCCCGCCGCCGCCGTGACGGCAAAGAACAGCAGAAAGCGCGTCGTGCCGAAGCGTCGCGCCACCGCACTGCCGAACGGCAGGAACCAGATCGCATTGACGATGAGGTGTGTCCAGCTGCCGTGAATGAAAGCGTAGCTGACGAAGCTCCAGAGCTCCGCGCCGAAACCGCCCGGCAGGCCGCCGTCGATGAGCAGCGTGCGGTCGTAGCGCGTCGGGATGAATGCGAACAGCGCGTCGAAATAATCGCGATCGAAGTCCGACAGCACCTCGGTGCGCACGAGATGGATGACGGCGAAGATACCGATCAGCGCGACGACGACGGCGGGGACGTTGAACAGGGGCTCGCGTTTCACCGGTTCAGATAGGCCGTTGCCGCGCGGGCAAGCAAGCCGGTCGGCAAAAGAAAAAGGGAGGGTTTGCACCCTCCCCGACCCCGCAACGGTATGTCGTCTCTCATGCCTCAGCGACTCTTTGCCCTTCAGGTTTGCGCCTGGCGGCGCCGGTCACGTCCCCTGTCTCCCCGTGGTTCGTGAAAGCTCAAGCGTGTTTATCGTGGGCGAGACCCTAGTCGCCCGCCGCCGCCTTGCCAACACGCAAGCGGTTTTAACGCTAACCCGCGATCGCACCGCGGGACCCGCGGCCGCGGCACGCCGACTGCTCCGTTCCGGCCACAGGGGCCGACCGCCGGACCCGATGTCCCGCCCAGGGACAGGAGACGCCGGCGCCGTCCCGCAACGAAACAGATTGGCGTGCCAGGTGATCTCATGAAACATGCTTCGACGCGCGAGTTGTTTGCCTACTGGACGCGCCAGCGGCGCGACCGTCCGGCGCCCGAGCGCAACGACATCGATCCGGCGGCGATCCGCCATTCGCTGGCCGATATTTTCATTCTCGCGGCGGACTTCGTCGAAGACCAGCGCTTCCGGCTTGCCGGCACCCGGCTGTGCGCGCTGTTCGGCCGGGAGCTGAAAGGTGAATCGTTTCGCTCGCTGTGGGTCGAGAGCAGCCGGGCGCAGGCCCTCGGCATGCTCACCGACGTGATCGGCGAGAATGCCGGCCTCGTCGCCGGCGTCACCGGCCGCAACGCGCAGGGCGACACCATTGACCTCGAATTGCTGTTGCTGCCGCTCGCCCCGCGTGGGCTCGCGCGGGTGCGCGCCATCGGCGTGCTGGCGGCGAACGAGACGCCCTACTGGGTCGGCGACCGACCGGTCAGGACGCTGATGCTCGGCACCGTGCGCCATGTCGGCGCCGACTTGCCGATGCCCGCGGTCCGCACCTTCGTATCGGGGACCGACGCCGGCCAGATGCGGCATGGCTTCCGCGTCTACCAGGGCGGCCTGCTGAAGAAGCCGAACGGGAAAAACGAGAAAGCTGGCTAACGGGCCGTTAACGATGGCGGCCTAGGCTCGCGCGATCCGACACAAGTGCGCTGGATGCAACGCGCGATGGCGCTGGCCTCGACCAAACTGAAGATTCTGCCGCTGGCGGAGGAGCGCCGCAGGCACCAGCGCGTCAAGGTCAACCTGCTCGGCCGCTACATGCTGACCGACCGGCGCGAATACCCGTGCCAGGTTACCAATATGTCGCCCGGCGGCATGGCGCTGATCGCGCCGATTTCCGGCACGCCCGGCGAACGGGTGATCGCCTATGTCGACCATCTCGGCCGGCTCGAAGGCAAGATCGCGCGCACGTTCCCGAACGGCTTTGCCATGACCATCGCGGCCACCTCGCGCAAGCGCGACAAGCTCGCCGCGCAGCTCACCTGGCTCGCCAACCGCCACATCCTCAATTTGCCGGAAGACCGCCGCCACGGCCGCTTCACGCCGCGCAACCCGCTGGCGCGCCTGATCCTGCCGAACGGCAACAACGTCGCCTGCCGCGTCATCGACTTGTCGCAGTCGGGCGCGGCGATCGGAATAGCGGCGGACCTGCGCCCACCGGTCGGGACGATGGTCACGATCGGCAAGACGCCGGGCCGCGTGGTGCGCCACATCGAGGACGGCTTCGCAGTCGAGTTCACCCGGCTGCAGCACCCGGACTTTCTCGAAGAGAACGTGACCGGCGAGTAAACGCCGCCGCCGGCATTTGAACGGCCGCGCCGCGCCCGCGGCCGCTCCCTGCACGCGTTCCGGCGCGCCCGCCCCCCTCCCGGACATGGTGAATCTGGCCCGTGCCGCCTCGCGCCCAGCGCGGCGGCGCGGGCTCTTTGCCGCTTAATGGATAAAATTTTAGTCGAACTGTAATGCCGACAATTTTAAGCGAATTCGTTTCAACGTTTTACAGTATTATCTCGGTCTTTTACTTGGTTTATCTTCAAATCACCTCACCGGACTTAGCGGAACTCCCAAATCTGTGTGCGAAACGTGGCCCCAATACAGGGGAAGGGGCCACGAATGACTTGCTGCAAAAAGATCGGGCGTTTCAAACAGGGATTGAACGTCATCGGCTTTGCCGTGCTCGCGAGCACGGCGGGCTTTGCCGTGCTTATGAGCACGGCGGCGGCCGCGCCGTCCGGGCCGACCATCACCGAACCACCGCTCTACGTCGCGGTCGGCGACGCGACCCGCGCCCCGATCGGCTGGGTCGAGTTCTGCGTCGAATACAAGGGCGAGTGCGATACCCGGCCGTCGGCGCCGCGCGATGTCGTGCTCACGGCCAAGGCCTGGTCGGACATGGTCAAGGTCAATGCCTGGGCGAA
>CAZNTY010000418.1:0-5465 GCA_964576085.1 uncultured Undibacter sp.
CAGCAGCCGCAGATCGGCTATGAGCTTCTTCGCAAGCTCGCGGTCGGCCTCTGGTTGGTGGGAACGCGGCAGTTGCCGGTCACCGCCTTCCGCACCGCTGTTTCCGCCGCGCTCAGGTCCCGCCACCCCGCCGCCGCTTAAGGCTCCAGGCTCAACCGGAGCCGCTTGGAGACGCTCGATGGCTGAACGGTCGTGTGTCATTGTTGTTGAGAACCTGCCGGTCCCGATGGACCGTCGGGTTTGGCAGGAGGCGCTGGCCCTGCGCCAGGCCGGCTGGACCGTGTCGGTGATCTGCCCGATGAACGAGCGGCATCCGGCCTCTTACGAAATGCTCGATGGTATCGCGATTTATCGCCACCCGCTGCCGCTCGAAGCGCGCGGCCGTTTCACCTTTCTGTTTGAATATGCCGCGGCGCTGTTTCACGAATTCCGCCTGCTGCTCAAGGTGTGGCGCGAGCGCGGGTTTACGGTCATCCAGGCCTGTAATCCGCCGGACCTGATCTTCCTCGTCGTCCTGCCATTCAAGCTCATCGGCAAGCGCTTTGTGTTCGATCATCACGACGTCTGTCCGGAACTATTCGAGGCCAAGTTCAACCGCAAGGGCATCGTCCACCGCGCGCTGCTGCTCGCCGAGAAATGCACCTTCATGGCCGCTGATATGGTGATATCCGCGAACGATACCTATCGCGACCTCGCGATCTCGCGTGGCGGAAAAAATCCCCGCGACGTTGTCGCCGTGTACAGCATCCCCGATAAATCACGCATTTACCGTCTGCCGCCGGACGTCAGTCTGCGCCAGGGCAAGAAATTCGTACTCGGTTACGTCGGCGTGATCGGCGATCAGGACGGTGTCGATCACCTGGTGCTCGCGCTCGACCATCTCGTCAACGACCACGGCTTGCGCGATTTCCACGCCATCGTGGTGGGTGATGGCCCGGCATTGGCCTCGGCGCGCCAGCTTGCGACCAGTCAGGGCCTCGACGAATTCGTGACCTTCACCGGCTACCTCAACGGCAAGGAGCTGCTGCGCCAGCTCAATGCATTCGACATCGGCATCATTCCAGACCCGGTCAACGCCTATAACGACAAGATCAGCATGAACAAGGTGTTTGAATATAGCGCGCTCGGCATTCCGAGTGTCGCCTATCCGCTCACCGAGACGAAGCGCCTGCTCGGGCACGCCGGCGTCTACGCGCAGGGCGACACGCCGTCCGCTCTAGCGCGCGCATGCGCCATGCTGATGCAGGGCGATGAGCTTCGCACACGATGCGCCAACGAAGCCGCGCGCCTCGCCCAGCATTCGTTCAGCTGGAGTCGAGAAGCCGGTAAATACGTGGCCGCTTACGAGCGGCTGTCGCCGTCGGCGCCAGCGCCGGTCACGCCCGTCAGAATTGGACGGAAGCATTGACCCCGATTACGTGCTTCTCGTAGCTGTTGGCCGGGATGTTGCTGTCGCGCTGCAGGTAGCGATAATAGATCGAGGCTGATGCCCAGTTGTTGAACATGCGTTTGAGGCGCAGCTCGGCCCCATAGACGTCATCATTGCGCGGCTGGCCCTTGAAGTCATCCTTTTCATAGATGAACAGCGGCGACAGCACGAGGTCCGGCCGGATTTCGTAATCGGCGCCGAGCTGGAACGAGTTGGCCAGCACGCCCGTCACGCTGGTATCCGCCGTCGTGGTGACGATTTGCTCGGCGTTGAAATGCACGTCGACCTGTCGGGTCGGGCTCCAGGTCAGCATCGCCCGATAGGCCGGGCCGGAAATGTCGCCGATCGTCGGCGACACGAAATTCTGGCGCAGATATCCGCCCGCGAATTCACCCTTGATCAGATGCGTGAGCTCGATGTCAATACCGGCGAGCGCACGGTAGCCGGTAGAATCGAGCGATGTTACGGGCGTGCCGCGCAGATCGCGCCTGTTGTTTTCCAGCGACGTGAACACCGCCAGCTTTTCGGAGAACGCATAGTCGATCCGCTCGTGCACCGAATAGATCTGACCGTCGCGCGCATCCTGATTGATCAGCGAGCCATTGGCGGCACGCACCGATCCGTAATCGTAGCTGTCAACGCGGGCGCCGGCCGACGCGGTGAAGCGCCCGAATTCTTTGCGCAGCGTCAGGTCAGAGGAGAAGAAGCCGTAAGGCGTCGGCTCGATCGCGCCGGCCGGCGAGGTGAGGGATCCGACCTCGTCGTGCAGATAAGCGGCCTGCAGATGCCCCAAGAATTGCGCACTGTGGTCGATGTCGAGGCGGCCATTGGCGTTGAAATCCACATCGGTCTGGTTGAGGCTCGTATGGTCTCGATAAAGCGTTGATTCTGTTTTCAGGCTCAGGTCGAGGGCGTGGCGCTCCCACAGGCTGTGGGCGCGCAGGCCTGCCGAAAATCGTGTTGCGAAGTCATCCTGTTTATTAGTCGAGGACGAGAATACATTGCTGTCGTAGAACACGCCCGCCGTTATGGTCGGGTAGTAGATCCACGGCCCGTAACGAATGCCGACTGGTTGATATTCGGGATGCACGCGGGTCTTCACCGGCGTGTCCTCCGGTGCCACCGGATCACGCGTATCGGGGTCACTCAGCAACGGCAGGGGCGTCGGCTCGAATGGCTTGAGCGCATTCCAGGGGGGCTCGGTGATCTTCGGCGGCTCGATGATCAACTGTGCGTGCGCACATCCGGCGGACAGGGCCAGAACAAGCGCCGGCAACGCCACCTGCCACGCCAGAGGGCCAATGAATCGTCGCCTGGCCGCCATCGAACGGGCGCCCGCCGTGATCAAAAGTATCTTTCGGCGACGCGAATGTTGTCTCCGGGATAGACGCGCACCGTGCCGTCAACTGGCACAATGACCACATTGCGCGACCCGGCGCGCTGCAACAGCACTTTGCCTTCGTCGGCGCGATAAGTGAGCCCGCCGGCGGTCGCAACTGCGTCTGCAACCGTCAGTCCGGGCTGGAACGGATAGACGCCGGCCTTCTTCACCTCGCCATAGACGTAGAATGGCGCATAGGTCGCGATCTCGACATTGATCTTGGGATCCTGCGCGATCTTGCCCTTCATCCGCGCGACCAGTGCGTTTTCGAGTTGCCTCGTGGTGAGCCCGGCCGCCTTCACCTGGCCGACTAGCGGAATCGAAACGAAACCTGCGCTGTTGACCTCGTATTCGCCATTCACGTCGGCGTCGCCATAGACCTTGAGGCGCACCTTATCGCCCGGCCCCAGCACATAAGGGCCCACCGGGCCGCGGCTTGGTGGCGGCCCATAGCTCGAAACCTGCATGTCCTGAGAGACGATCTGCCCGCTGGCGCTGCATCCCATGAGGATCAGCGCCTGCATCAGGCACAAAGCAACAATACGCAGCTGGACCATGTCGGCCACCAAAATACACGGGTTTATTACGGTCATTCCCCCGGCCGACGTGAAAACCCGCGGCGTTTCGAATCGTTCCGTGGCCAACCGAAAAAATTTTACGCCAGAAATCCGATACCGGCGAAAATGAGCGCCCAGACGATCAGGTTCAACATGAAAAATCCGTTCCGTATCTGCCTGCCGCTGCATTCCGAACGGCCTGCTACACAGCTGTCAAAATAAGACCTGACCGGACCCCATCTTGCGATTTGCATTCCGCGTACCTCGCAATTTTCGCTGCGAAGCCGATGAACATTTCCTGCACACTCTGCACAAAAAACGTCACACATTATGACAATCGAAGTCGCGCGCCCGTCCAAATGTTTTCACATTGCGCAGTAGCCTTCGTTGCACCGCACTCGTCGCCTCTCATCGCGACAAGAAAAGAGGAGCAAGGCCAATGAGCTTCTCCATTTCGATCGATCACTCGCGTCGCACAAGTGAAGACGCATCGTACGCACGCCCCGATTCGATTATCGAAAGGCTCGGGCTGCGCCGCACGCGCATCTTCGAGCGTCGCCATCACCAGCACACAACGAGGGCGATTCCGGAGCCGTCGAAAGCCCTGCGCGCGGCGAAGCGCGCCATCGACATCGCTGGCGCCACATTCGGCCTGATCGTGTTCGCGCCGTTATTCGTCGGCATCGCCGTCGCCATCAAGGCGACGTCGCCGGGCCCGGTAGTCTTCCGGCAGAAGCGGTACGGCTATCACAATCGCCGCTTCTGGATTCTCAAGTTCCGTACCATGTACACCGATCTCGGTGATGCGCGCGGCACACGGCAGACAACGGCTGACGATCCGCGCGTGACGCCGATCGGCCGCATCCTGCGCAAGTCGAGCCTCGACGAATTGCCGCAGCTGATCAATGTACTCAAGGGCGACATGTCGCTGGTCGGCCCGCGCCCTCATGTGCCGGGCATGCTTGCGGGGGGAATGCCTTATGAACAACTGACACCATACTATTTTCAACGCCACATGATGCGTCCAGGCGTCACCGGGCTCGCCCAAGTCATGGGTTACCGCGGCAGTACATCGGTAGCCCTGTCCGCGATCGAGCGACTTGACTACGACTTGCAATATATCTCGACCTGGTCGCTATGGCTCGACATCAAAATCATCCTCAGAACGGTTGTGCGGGAGTTTCTCGCCGGCTCGGGCGAATAATTACGAACGTGCATCACTCTAAGTGAGTGCTCTATGACGATATTTTGTTGAAGCGCGCTGTCATCTCCACTCTGCGAGGATATTCTTCAAGCCGCTGATTCAAGATGGCTGACTTTTTTCGATCAGTCTTTACAGTGCTAAATACAGCGTATGCGTCGATGTTGAAGAAATACCTGCGCGCGGATCGATTATTCTTCACCGGCAATAACTAATGGAACGCCGACGGCTTGGCCGTGCCAATATTCTCGTAAGCGAGCTCGGCCTGGGGTGCGCCTTCGTCTCGACGCAAGGGCAATCGGTCGTGAGCGATGGTGTCCATGCAGCAATTGAATTTGGCATAAATTACTTTGACACCGCGCCCTATTACAGCGCGGGCGCTGACGAACAAATGCTGGGCCAGGCGCTGGCCGGCGTCCGTAACGAAGTCTTTCTTGCGACGAAGGTCGGCTACACGGCAAGACCGAACGACCATCGCAGCGTCGAGGGCCTCATGCAGCAACTCGACCAGTCACTTGATCGGCTCAATGTCAGCCATGTCGACGTTATTCAAATTCACGAAGCGGATTTCCGAAAGTGGTGGGTGGCCGAGGACATCACGACCGAGGAAGGCTCAAATCCCCAAGGGACGTTGATCCGCGACGATGAAACGTACAATTTCGCGGATGCGCCGGTCGTTCAGTTTCTTGCGAAGGCAATTGAAACGGGAAAAGCGCGATTCACCGGTATCACGGCTAAAGATGCGCGCCGAGCTGCGCGTGTGGCGCAAGCCCTGGATGTACATACGGTGATGATCGCACATCAGCTCAATCCGATTATGCGGAACGCTTCCGCGTTCCTGCTGCCGGAGGCGGTCAGCCGCGATTTCGGCATTTTGGTTGCGGCGCCTTTGATGCA
>CAZNTY010000419.1:0-11458 GCA_964576085.1 uncultured Undibacter sp.
GGGCGTGACGGACTTCGATCATTATCGCGTCGACCCAAAGGAACCCCTGCAACCGGATTTTTTTGTGCCGGACGACCGCCCGCCGCCCGAGGGCGTGAGCCTGGGGCCCCAATGACTGTCATGGCCGGGCTTGCCCCGGCCCTCCCCATCAGGGACGCAATGCGTCCCCTAAACGGGGTCACCGGGACATAAGGGCGTTCATGCCCCGTCTTCGACGGGCCATGCCCGGTGACGACAGGTTTGCAGAGCGGCAACCGGGCGCGTTAGAACGCAACAATGACCACCCTCTACGTCACGCACGAAGCCTGCCTCGATCATGAGACGCCGGCCGGCCATCCCGAGCGGCCGGACCGCCTCCGTGCATTGTGGAAAGTGTTCGGCGATCCCGCCTTCAATTCTCTGCTGCGCGAACAGGCGCCGATGGCGGATGCGGAGACCATCGCGCTCTGCCACCCGGCCGACTATGTCGAGGCGATCCGCAATGCGTCGCCGGACAAGGGCCTGGTCGGGCTCGATGCGGACACGGTGATGTCTCCCGGCAGCTTCGAGGCGGCGCTGCGCTGCGTCGGCGGCGGCACGCTGGCGGTCGATCAGGTGGTGGTTGGCAACGCCGCTAATGCCTTCGTCGCAGTGCGCCCGCCCGGACACCACGCCGAGACCGCGCGGCCGATGGGATTCTGCCTGTTCAACAACGCCGCGATCGTCGCGCGTTATGCACAGAAGAAGCACGGCGCCGAGCGTGTCGCGATCGTCGATTTCGACGTGCACCACGGCAACGGCTCGCAGGACATCTTCTGGCGCGACAAGACCGTGATGTACTGCTCGACCCACGAAAGGCCGCTTTATCCCGGCACCGGCGCGACCAGCGCGCGCGGCGAGCACGACACCATCGTCAACGCGCCGCTGCGCGCCGGCGACGGCGGAGAGAAATTCCGCGACGCGATGGACAACGTGATCCTGCCGCGGCTTCGCGCGTTCAGGCCGGATTTCCTGGTGATCTCGGCCGGCTTCGACGCGCACACCCGCGACCCGCTCGCCAACCTCAATTTCGTCGAAGCCGACTATGCCTGGGTGACGCAGAAGCTGATGGAGCTCGCCAGCGAAAGCGCCGGCGGCCGCATCGTCTCGATGCTGGAAGGCGGTTACGACCTGCAGGGCCTGTCACGCTCCGCAGCCGCGCACGTGACAGAGCTGATGAAGGCGTGAATTATTGCGCCGTCAGCCCGCCGTCGATCGGATAGTCCGCGCCGGTGATGAAGGCGGCGTCATCGGACAATAAATAGGCGCACAGCGCGGCGACCTCCTGCGGCCGGCCGAGACGGCCGAGCGGGATCGCGGCGTTGAACTTCTCTCGCGCGCGCTCCGGCTGTCTCGCCGAGCGCACGATCTCGTCCACCATCGCGCCTTCGACAAAGGCCGGGCAGACCGCGTTGCACCGCACCGGCGGCTCGAGCCGCGCGCCGTAAAGCGCGACCGACTTGGTGAGCAGCGACACGCCGCCCTTGGAGGCATTGTAGGCCGCGAGATTGTGGCCGCCGATGAGCCCCGAGACCGACGACAGGTTGACGATCGCGCCGCCGTTCCGGCGCAGCAGCGGCATGGCGTATTTGCAGCCGAGGAAGGTGCCGTCGAGATTGATCGTCAGCACGCGCCGCCAGGTCGCGTAGTCGAGCTCCTCTACCGTGCCGAGCGCCACGACGCCGGCCGCGTTCACCAGGCCGTCGAGGCGGCCGTGCTCGCGCGCGATGTCGTCGCCGACGCGCCGCCAGTCGTCCTGCGCGGTGACGTCGAGCGCGATGTCGGCATGTCCCTCGAGATCACTCGCCAGCGGCAGGCCGCCGGCGCCCTTCACCGCCGCGCAGACCGCGGCGCCGATCACGCCGGCCGCGCCGGTCACAAGGACGATCTTGTCGGTCAGCCGGACCATCGCGCTCTGCATCCTGCCGATCTGCGCCATCGTGCCGTCGGCCCCCAATCATCTTGTGGAGGCTCGCATTGCGAAGCAAGGGCCAATATATTCGCCTCACAGGAGCGATCATGGCCGAGTCGAACAACACCGACGTCAGCAAGATGCCCTTCGAGCGCGCGATCGAGGAGCTTGAATCCATCGTGAAGCGGCTCGAGGAGGGCAAGGTGCCGCTGGAGGAATCCGTCGCGATCTACGAGCGCGGCGAGGTGCTCAAGAGACGTTGCGAGGACCTGCTTCGCGCCGCCGAGGCCCGCGTCGAGAAAATCACGCTCGACGCCGGCGGAAAGCCGGTTGGTACGGAGCCGCTTGACGTAAAATAGGCGCTTTCTCCAGCCCCTCGAGTTCGGCCAGCACCGGACCGTTCAGCACGTCTTCGAGGCGCGCGAGGACACGCGCGACGACGGCACCGTCCATCACGCGGTGGTCGTAGATGACGCGCACGGTAACGCTGCCGTCCTCGCCGATGACGCCGTAGTTCAGCAGCGTCGTCACCGGCGCCAAGGGGTGCAGCGATTCCGCCTGCAATGCGGAATAGACCGACAGCCCGAACGTGCCGAAATAATTGCCGCGCTGCCGGCCCACGTTGAGGCCGATCCACCATAGCAGCCGCCGCAGCGGCCGTGGCAGGCCGGCGAGCCGCCGGCTGCGGCGAAAATCCGCGACCTCCTCGACCGGCGCGTCGGACACCGCGACGATCTTCCGGTTGAGCTCCGGCAGGGAGAGCCGCGCCGGGTCTTTCACCAGATAGCTGAACAACGCCGGCTCGCCGTCGAGCTCGCGCTCGAACACGATGCTCGCCGAGCTGACCGGGTATTCGTAGAGCTGCGGCCACGGAAATTTCACATAGGCGCGCCGCAGCGCCGGGAAATCGCGGGCGGCAAGCGCGTAGGCCTTGACAAAAATGGCCGTCCAGCGCGGACGGTCACGGCATCCGGCCCGCGCCGCGACGAGGGCTCCGATCTGCATGCGCCGCTGCACGGGGACGGTCGGAATCTGCTGAGCAAAATGCAGCAGATCGACGACCATGCGACGCGCCTTCGATAACGGAATGCTGCGTCCGCGCATGCCCGGCCCCTGATTCGGAATTGATTATAACATCCGGGGAATGATGCGCGGCGTGCGCGCGCAATAATCGCGATACGCGTCGCCGAATCGCTCGGCCATCATCGTCTCTTCACGACGCATGCGGACCAGCAGCAGCATCGCCGTTCCGGCCAGGCCCGCGCCGCCGGCCAGCCAGTTCGGAATCAACATGAGCTGGGCGAGGCCGAGCAAGAGGAAGGATGAGTACATCGGATGGCGCACATGGCGGTAGACGCCTTCGGTCACGAGCTTGTGACCCTCGCGCATTTTCAGGCTGACCGACCAGTTCCGGCCAAGGTCGGCGTGACTGCGGCGGAACAGCCACAACGCCGCGACCATCACCGGCACGCCGGCCCACGCCAATGCGGGGCTGAAGGCACGCTCGAGCGCGCGGGGAAATCCGGTCGCGGCATAGATCGCGGGAATGACGAAAAAGCCCGCGGTCAATATCATGAGCACGGCCCACTCCGCCGCGTCGAGCAGCGACCGGCTGGTCGCCACCTTTTTCGCCCGGCGCGCGAACGGATGCCGGATCACATACCAAGCCACGATGCCGAGCAGCCAGACAATGAGGGCGGCGGTTTTGGTCATCGGCACACGACCTGGAGGCGCCCGTCGGACTTATCGGCGGGCGGGCGAATCGATGGCCGACAAAATCAGTTGGATGACCTTGCGATGCAAGACCGGAACTTTATCCATGTTGAAGTGCCCCACCCAGGGATTGCCGGCCTCGTCGACGTTCCGCAAGACGCCGTGGAAATGCGGCCCGGGAGCGATCGGCGAGCCGAGTCCTGTCGACAGGTAGAAATTGATGACCTTGCGGACGTTGGCAGTCACCATCGAGCCGTAGGACGCCTCGTAGGTCACGACGAGGTCGACCGGAACACGGGCGTCGTTCAGGATCCGGGCCATCCGGAGCGCGGCGTCGGAACCCCAGGAGTGCCCAATGATGACCAGATGGTGGACACGCCGCGCGCGATAATCGGCGATCGCCTGCATCGCGACGGTCCGCGCCTCGAGATGATTGAAGACCGTCGCCGGGATGTTGCGACGCCTGATCTTTTGCGCCAGGTCGTCAAGCCCCAGCGACCAGATGTTCATCAGCCCGCGAAACAGGTAGACGTGGGCATCGGATCGCACCGGCCCTGCGGCCGCGGCGGTTCCGCCCACCCGCCCCGGCAGAGGGGCGAGCACCACGACGACAGCAAGGGTTCCGGCGATCACCTGCCGCAAAACATGCCGTTCCATTACCATTTCGCTGGCCTTATAGCCCTCGAACCATCCGGGAACGGCTTAAAGTTCGGGTTAAGATGAATTTGCACAGCGCATGAAAAACATGTCATTTGGATGCCTGTGCCCGGAGCCGTATTCGTGACCGCGCAAAGCAACACCCCCCTGCTCGACCGGGTCACCACGCCCAAAGACCTGCGCCGGCTCGATGAAACAGTTCTGCCGCAGCTCGCGGACGAGTTGCGGCGGGAAACCATCAATGCGGTCGCCAAGACCGGCGGCCACCTCGGTGCCGGGCTCGGCGTGGTCGAGCTCACGGTCGCGCTGCACTATGTCTTCGACACGCCGAACGACCGGCTGATCTGGGACGTCGGCCACCAGAGCTACCCGCACAAGATCCTGACCGGGCGGCGCGACCGCATCCGCACCCTGCGCCAGGGTGGCGGCCTCTCCGGCTTCACCAAGCGCGCCGAGAGCGAATACGACCCGTTCGGCGCGGCACACTCCTCGACGTCGATCTCGGCGGGCCTGGGGATGGCGGTGGCGCGCGATCTCGCCGGCAAGACCAACAATGTCGTCTGCGTGATCGGCGACGGCGCAATGTCGGCCGGCATGGCCTATGAGGCCATGAACAATGCCGGCGCACGCAACGAGCGGCTGATCGTCATCCTCAATGACAATGACATGTCGATCGCGCCGCCGGTCGGCGCCATGTCGGCCTATCTCGCACGGCTCGGCTCGGGCCAGGCCTACCTCAAGCTGCGCGACATCGGCAAACAGCTCACCCAGCATCTGCCGAAGCGACTCGATCGCGCCATCACCCGCGCCGTCGAGCACGCGCGCGGCTACGTGACCGGCGGCACGCTGTTCGAGGAGCTCGGCTTCTACTACGTGGGACCGATCGACGGCCACAACTTCGACCACCTGCTGCCGGTGCTGCGCAACGTGCGCGACGCGCAGACCGGGCCGATCCTGCTCCATGTCGTCACGCAGAAGGGCAAAGGCTACCCGCCGGCCGAGACCTCAGCCGATAAATATCACGGCGTCGTCAAGTTCGACGTCGCGACCGGCGCGCAGGCAAAATCGAAAAGCTCCGCCCCCCAATACACGCGAGTATTCGCCGACAGCTTGATCAGGGAGGCGCGCAAGGACGAGCAGATCGTCGCGGTGACGGCGGCGATGCCGGCCGGTACCGGTCTCGACCTGTTCGCCAAGGAATTCCCCACGCGCTGCTTCGATGTCGGCATTGCGGAGCAGCACGCGGTAACGTTCTGCGGCGGGCTGGCCACCGAAGGCTTCAAGCCCTTCGCCGCGATCTATTCGACCTTCCTGCAGCGCGCCTATGACCAGGTGGTGCATGACATCGCGGTGCAGCGGCTGCCGGTGCGTTTCGCCATCGATCGCGCCGGGCTGGTCGGCGCCGACGGTCCGACCCACGCCGGCTCCTTCGATGTTGCCTATCTCGGCTGCCTGCCCGGCTTCGTCCTGATGGCGGCGGCCGACGAGGCCGAGCTTGTGCACATGGTGGCGACCGCGGTGGCGATCGATGACCGTCCATCCGCCTTCCGCTATCCGCGTGGTGAAGGGCGCGGCGTGGCTCTTCCGGAGGAAGGCAAGCCGCTCGAGATCGGCAAGGGCCGCATTCTGCGTGAAGGACACAAGGTCGCCCTGCTCTCGTTCGGGGCCCGGCTCGGCGAGTGCCTTTCCGCGGCTGACGAGCTCGGCGCGCTTGGCCTGTCCACGACCGTGGCCGACGCGCGCTTCGCCAAGCCGCTTGACGTCGACCTGCTGTTGCGCCTCGCGCGCGAGCACGAAGTGCTGGTCACGATCGAGGAAGGTGCAATCGGCGGATTCGGCAGTTACGTGATGCAGGCGCTGGCCGAGCACGGCGTGCTCGACCGCGGCCTGCCGATCCGCTGCATGGTGCTGCCCGACGTTTTCCTCGACCAGGACACGCCGGCCGCGATGTATGCCAAAGCCGGTCTCGACGCCCGAGCCATCGTCGCCAAGGTCTTCGAGGCGCTCGGCAAGGACGCCGCCGCCGAGACCGTCAAGCTCGCCTGACTATAGCTTCTTTTTCCGCTTCGGAGCCTTGGCGCCTTTCTTGCGGGCTTCCGACAAGCCGATCGCGATCGCCTGCTTTCTGCTTTTGACTTTCTTGCCGCTGCGGCCGCTCCTGAGGGTACCCTTCTTGCGCTTGCGCATCGCTTTTTTCACGTATTTCGATGCGGTCTTGGAATATTTCCGTGCCATGGATGGCTCCCAATTCGCCAACGGGATGAAATTGCGCCTAAGCGACGATAATAACTGCCGGAATCGACCGTGGTTCCCGTGACGAAACCTTTTCGCAGACGAATAGACCGTTTGCTCGTCGAGCGTGGCCTGTTCGAGAGTCGCGCGAAAGCGCAGGCGGCGATCGAGGCAGGACTCGTCACCGCGAATGGAATTGCCGTCCACAAGGCATCCGACGAAGTCGCCGCCGATGCCAGTCTCCACGCCGCTCCGGCGCACCCCTATGTCTCGCGCGGTGGCGTGAAGCTCGCGGCCGCGCTCGATCATTTCGGCTTCGATCCGACGAGTCGCGTGTGCCTGGACATTGGCGCCTCGACCGGCGGCTTCACTCAGGTGCTGCATGAGCGCGGCGCCCGGCGTGTCGTGGCCGTCGATGTCGGGCACGGACAACTGCATGCCAGCCTACGTGGGAGGCCGGGCATCCTGTCTCTGGAGCAGATCGATGTCCGCAACCTCACGGCCGATCAGATCGGCGAGGCGCCGGATCTCGTGACGACCGACGTCAGCTTCATTTCGCTCAAGCTGGTGCTGCCGGCCGCCACCGCGCTCGCCAAGCCCCGCGCGCAGCTGGTCGCGCTGATCAAGCCGCAATTCGAGGCAGGGCCCACGCAGATCAAGAGAGGCATCGTGCGGGATCCGGCCGTGCAGACCGCGGTCTGCACGGATATCGAACGGTTTACCGGTTCGCTCGGCTGGCGCGTTCTGGGCGTGGTCCCCTCTCCGATCACGGGCGGCGATGGAAACCGTGAGTTTCTGCTGGGAGCGGTACGTGGCTGAACGGCTGACCGTCACACGACTCGGCCATCGCGGTGACGGAATCGCCGACACGCCTGACGGCCCCGTCTATGTGTCTTATGCATTGCCGGGCGAGACGGTGCTCGTGGAGCCGGTGCCCGGCCATCCGGACCGGCGCCATTTGCTGCAGGTTGAAGCAGCCAGTCCGCAACGCGTCGCGCCGATCTGCCCGCATTTCGGCGTCTGCGGCGGCTGCGCCTTGCAGCACTGGGCGCCGCCACCGCAGCAGGACTGGAAGCGCGCACTGGTGATCGAGGCGCTGGCCCGTCACGGCGTGACAGCATCGGTCGCCGGCACCATCGACGCGCATGGCGAAGGACGCCGCCGCGCGGTGCTGCACGCGCGTCACGGCGACAAGGATGTTCTGGAGGTCGGCTTTGCCGCGCCGCGCGCGCACCACGTCGTTGCGATCGATCGGTGTCCGATTTTGGCGCCGGGAATGGGCGGCGTCATCGAAGCGGCCTGGGCGATCGCCGAGGTGGTCAAGCCGATGCGCAAGCCGCTCGACATCCAGGCCACCGCGACCGATACCGGTCTCGACGTTGACGTGCGCGGTTCCGGACCGCTGACCGCAGCGGCGTCGAGCGCGCTAGCGAAGATCGCCGAGACTCATCGCCTGGCCCGCATCACCCGTCACGGCGAGCTGATCGTGCAGCGCACGCAGCCGACGCTGCGGATCGGACCGGCACAGATTCCGCTGCCCCCCGGCAGCTTCCTTCAGGCCACCGCCGCCGGCGAAAATGCCCTGGCGAGCCTCGTTCTGGGATATGTCGGCAAGGCGAAGTCGGTCGCCGACCTGTTCTGCGGCGTCGGCCCCTTTTCGCTGCGGCTGGCGCGGGCCGCCCGCGTCACCGCCGTCGACAACGATCAGCCGGCGCTCGATGCGCTCAAGCGCGCCGCTGCCGCTGCGGGCGGCCTGAAGCCGGTGACGACGCAAACGCGCGACCTGTTCCGCTGGCCCCTTGTGACGGCCGAGCTCAAGCCTTTCGACGCCGTGGTGTTCGATCCGCCGCGCCAGGGCGCGAAGGCGCAGGCGCGTGAGCTTGCGGCAAGCGGCGTTCCCACGGTTGTCGCCGTGTCGTGCGATGCCGAGACCTTCGCGCGCGACGCAAGGATTCTGATCGACGGCGGCTATCGTCTCGACCAGGTGACGCCGGTCGACCAGTTCCGTTATTCGCACCACGTCGAGATCGCGGCGCGGTTCGTCAAATAGCCGTCATCTGAAATCGTAGCCGCCCCAGCGCTCCTGCCACATCTTCTCGCCGATCGTGCAGGATATCCGTGGCTTGTCGGCGCTCGCGCGAATGACGCGGGGCTGCGGCACGCGGCCGGCGACCTCCAGCACGAGCTTGGTGCGGGTCGCCTCGATGAATTGCGAGCGGTCGCGGATCGGCACCATGAAAGCTCCCGGGCCGCCGATCACGCAATCCTCGTAATAGACGTCGAGCTCGGCGACATCGACGTAGCCGAAGTTCGAACGGTTGAGCATGATCGGCAAACCGTTGATGGTGATGCCGGACGCCACCACGTCGTCACGGGTTGGCGCGACCAGCGGCCCGGCATTGTTGGCGCCGTCACCCGACACGTCGATGACGCGGCGCAGGCCACGATAGCCGCTGTTGTCGAACAGCGCCTTGGTGAAGACGAGCGCGCCGGCGATCGACGTGCGCGACGCGCGCCGGTATGGCGCCCGGGCGATTTCCGCGGCGACCGCGTCGGCCGACTCCGGTCCCTCGATCAGCCGCCAAGGCATCACCACCTTCTGGTCGTACTGCCCGGCCCACTCGACGTAAGTGATGGCGATCTTGCCGTTGGCGCCCTCGCGCAGCGCGCGCAGGAATTCGACCGAGGTCAGCGCGCGAATATAGCCCTCGCGCTGAAGCGCCTGCTCCTCGGGATCCATCGAGAACGAGACATCGACGGCCAGCACCAGTTCGACGTCGACCGGGACGGCACCCGGGCTTTTGTCGGCGAACACGCGAGGCGGGGTGGAGACGACGCCGCCCTGCGTCTCGCCCGCCATGCAGGCGAGGAAAACGGCCACCGCGACGAGTTGCTTTGGCAACATCGGCCTACCCTGTCCGTCCGGCCCCGATCATGCCACGGGCATCGAAGGACTGAAATAAGCCGAACGCATGTCAAGACCGCCGGCCGCTCGGGCAAATTTCCGCCGCCAGCCCGGGCGGCCTCCAATTCTGGAACTGTTTATGCTGCTTTTATGTGCCGTCACCGATTCAGTGCCGCGATTGGGAGCGATCACGAACGTTCAGGTCGTCGTCAAACACGGCATGTCCTGTCCCGTGGTCATCAAGAACCGCAATGCCATGATCGATAGCCTCGACCTCATTTCGGCGCCGCGGCAGGGCTCAGTGGGTGAGCGCGGACGCACAGGCCTGGTTTACCGGGCCGCGCAGGATGCCGGGACTGACTCCTTCGCCTTCAGGCTGCACGGGAGGACAAAAAAAGATGACTGAGGTCGATACTGTCGTGCATGTCGCGGTGACGGTGCGATAGCGCGGCTGCGTTCGGACCTGACGCGGCGTTCAGCCTTCGATCGTTTCGGTGGCGCTGATCTCGATGCCGAAGCCGCCAAGGCCGACATACGTGCGCTGGCTCGAGGTCAGCAGCCTGATCGAGGAAATGCCGAGATCCTTGAGAATCTGCGCGCCAAGGCCGATCTCACGCCATTGCCGCGAGCGGGCGGCTTCGGTGGCGCTGTTGCCGTCATGCGGAATCTCGGCGACAGGGACGCCAGCGGCGCCGTCGCGCAGGTAGACGATCACGCCGCGCCCATCCGTTTTGAACCGCGCCAGCGCCGCGTGGATGGTGCGCGCGCCGCCGAACACGTCGCCGATCACGTCGGCGCGGTGCAGCCGCGCCAGCACGTCCCTGCCGGCGCCGACTTCGCCGTAGACGAAAGCGAAATGCTGCACCTTGTCGAACGGCGTGACGTAAACATAGCCGCGCAGCGGGCCGATTTCCGACGAAAGCTGGAACTCGCCGACACGCTCGACGAGCTTGTCGCGCGACTGCCGGTAGGCAATCAGGTCGGCGATCGAGAGCTGCGCAAGCTTGTGCTTCGCCGCGAAAGCAGCGACCTGCGGCCCGCGCATCACCGAGCCGTCCTCGTTCATGAGCTCCGACAGCACGCCGACCGGCGGCACCTTCGCGAGCCGGCACAGGTCGATGCAGGCTTCGGTATGGCCGGAGCGCATCAGCACGCCGCCCTCCCGCGCCATTAGCGGGAACACGTGGCCGGGTCGCACGAAATCCGCCGCGCCCATGTTGCCATTGGCGAGCGCACGCACCGTATTGCAGCGCTCCTCCGCGGAAATCCCGGTGGTGAGGCCGTGGCGCGCGTCGACCGAAACGGTGAAGGCGGTGCCGAGCGGCGCATCGTTGTGCGCCACCATCGGGTCGAGATGCAGCCGCCGCGCCTCGTCTGCCGCAACCGGAGCGCAGACGATGCCGGACGTGTTGCGGATAATGAACGCCATCTTCTCCGGCGTGCACAGCGAGGCGGCGACAAACAGGTCGCCCTCGTTCTCGCGATCGTCGTCATCTGTAACAACGATGATCTCGCCCCTTGCGAAGGCTGCGACCGCAGCTTCGACACGCTGGTGAGTTTCGGACATTAATCCATCCTCGTCATTCCGCGATGTGCCGAAAGACATGCCCCGAAATGACAAACAACAGAATCATGGCGCCCGATGCGGCCACTGCGGAGTCTCGCCGATCTGGCCACGATGCATCAGATAGTGATCGGCCAGCACGCAGGCGAGCATCGCCTCGCCGATCGGCACCGCGCGGATGCCGACACACGGATCATGACGCCCCTTGGTCATCACCTCGGTGTCGCGGCCATATTTATCGACGGTCTTGCGCGGCGTCAGGATCGACGACGTCGGCTTGACCGCAAAGCGCGCCACGATCGGCTGGCCGGTCGAAATGCCGCCAAGGATGCCGCCGGCATGGTTCGAGACGAAGCGCGGCCTGGTCTCATTGCCCATCCTCATCTCGTCGGCATTATCCTCGCCGTGCAGTGCCGCCGTGGCGAAGCCGTCGCCGATCTCGACGCCCTTCACCGCA
>CAZNTY010000420.1:0-9693 GCA_964576085.1 uncultured Undibacter sp.
CCGGCAGACCATCCGCAGACTCAAGCGTGCGCGGCCGCAGTCGCAGATCGTTGTCACCGGTTGCGCGGCGCAGACCGAGACGACGACCTTCGCAGCGATGCCCGAGGTTGCCCGTGTGATCGGCAACGACCAGAAACTCGATCCGCTTTCATGGCGCGCGAACACCAGGGTTGCGGTCGGCGACATCATGGCGGCGCGCGAGCTAAAATCTCATGCCATTGACAGCGTGGAAGGCCGCGTCCGGGCCTTCGTGCAGGTGCAGAATGGCTGCGACCATCGCTGCACGTTCTGCATCATCCCTCACGGGCGTGGCAATTCGCGTTCCCTGCCCCCTGCAGATGTCGTGGTGCAGGTGCGCCGCCTCGTTGAAAATGGCGCGCGCGAAGTCGTGCTGACCGGCGTCGACATCACGAGCTACGAGTCCGAAGGCCTGCGGCTCGGCGCGCTGGTGAAGCGCATTCTGCGCGACGTGCCAGAACTGGCCCGGTTGCGGCTGTCCTCGATCGACTCGGTCGAGGCCGATGCCGACTTGATCGACGCGCTTGCCGGTGAGCCGCGCCTGATGCCACATTTGCATCTGTCATTGCAGGCCGGCGATGACCTGATCCTCAAGCGCATGAAGCGCCGTCACCTGCGCGCCGACGCCATTGCGTTTTGCGAACAGATCAGGCGGCTGCGGCCGGACGTGGCGTTCGGCGCCGATATCATTGCCGGCTTTCCGACCGAAACCGAGGACATGTTCGCACGCTCGCTCGAGCTCGTCGATGAATGTGAGCTGGCACAGCTGCACGTCTTTCCATTCTCGCCGCGGCCGGGCACGCCGGCCGCGCGGATGCCGCAGGTCGCCCGCGAGATCGTCAAGGACCGCGCTCGCCGTCTGCGCGAGAAAGGTGACGCGGCGCTGCGCCGCTACCTTGATGCCCAGGTCGGCGCGCGGCATCGTGTGCTGAGTGAAGCCGCGATGGTCGGCCGCACCGCGCAGTTTTTTTCAGTGCGGCTTGCCAATGCCTGCACACCAGGCAAGATGTTTGATGTCGCGATTGCCGGCCATGACGGCCACAGCCTGATCGCGGCCTAATCCATCCAGCCGCATCGCGCGAGCCGCTCTTTCATGCGCTCCGGTACCGGCGCGACGACCCTGACCGCGTCCTTGTTCTTGTAGAGCGGCACCGTTACTTCGCGGGAATGAAGGTGAAGTCCCGGCCCGCCGCTGCGCGGCGCTGTGCCATAAATAGTGTCGCCGACAATCGGCCAGCCCATCTCGGCGCAGTGCACGCGCAGCTGATGCGTGCGCCCGGTCAGCGGCTCCAAGGCGAGCCAAGTCAGTTCACCTGTGATGCCATCGCTGCGGCCTATCACCTTCCACGTCGTCGATGACGGCAGCCCATGCGGATCCGGTTTCATCCACCAGCCGCGGCTTTCGTCGAGCTTGCCGAGGGGGATGTCGATGCGGCCCTCGTCCTCGGCCGGCCCGCCTTCGACCACTGCCCAGTAAACCTTGCCGACCTTGCCGGCCTTGAACAGCTTGCCGAGGCTCGCCAGCGCCTTGCGGTGACGGCCGAGCACCAGGCAACCGGAGGTGTCGCGGTCAAGCCGGTGCGCCAGCGCTGGCCGGCGCGGCAGGCCGAAACGCAATGCGTCAAAGCTGTCCTCGAGGCTCTCGCCGCCCTTCGGCCCGCGATGCACGTGGATGCCGGCCGGCTTGTCGATCACCAGCATCAGCCCGTCGCGGTAGAGCAGGCGCGCCTGTATTTCGTCTGGTGTCATCATGTCGCTATTTGTCATTGCCGGGCAACCGGGTCCAGCCGGAGGCTGGCCCGGTCGTGGCACTTGACCCGGCAATCCATCTTTTTCACCAAGACGCTAGAGCCCCGGGTCAAGCCTGGGGGTAACGGTTCGAGTTTGTCGCGATGGCCGAAACTACAAAGCAAAGCTGGTGGCAGCGCCTGTCGGGCGGGCTCAAGCGCTCGTCCGGCGCGCTCGGCAGCGCCATCACCGATCTGGTGACGAAGCGCAGGCTCGACGCCGCCGCGATCGAGGACCTGGAGAACGAGCTGATCCGCGCCGACCTCGGCGTCGAGACCGCGGCGCGCATGGCGTCGGTGCTGGCCGAGGGCCGTTACGACAAGGGCATCGCGCCGGACGAGGTGAAGGCGCTGCTTGCCGGCGAGATCGAGAAGTCGCTCGCGGCCGTCGCAAAGCCGCTGGAGATCACCGCGCGTCCCTTCGTGATCCTGGTCGTCGGCGTCAACGGTTCTGGCAAGACGACGACGATCGGCAAGCTGGCGGCGCGCTATCGCGCCGAGGGCAAGCGCGTGCTGCTCGCTGCCGGCGACACCTTCCGCGCGGCGGCGATCGACCAGCTCAAGATTTGGGGCGAGCGCGCCGGGGCGCCGGTAATTGCGCGCGCGCCGGGCGCCGACGCCGCCGGCCTCGCCTTTGACGCGGTGACGCAGGCGAAGGCCGAAGGTTTCGATGTCGCAATCATCGATACCGCCGGGCGTCTGCAGAACCGTGCCGAGCTGATGGGCGAGCTGGAGAAGATCGTGCGCGTCATCCGCAAGGTCGAGCCGGACGCGCCGCATGCCGTGCTGCTGGTGCTCGATGCCACCGTCGGGCAGAACGCGCTGTCCCAGGTCGAGACCTTCGGCAAGATCGCCGGCGTCACCGGCCTGGTGATGACCAAGCTCGACGGCTCGGCGCGCGGCGGCATCCTGGTCGCGCTGGCCACCAAATTTGGCCTGCCGGTGCATTTCATCGGCGTCGGGGAGGGCATTGATGACCTCGCGCCGTTCACCGCCCGCGATTTCGCCCGCGCACTGGTCGGGCTTGATGTCTGATGCGTCATGCCCGGCCTTGTGCCGGGCATCCACGCCTTGTAGTCCTCACCAAAGCGTGGATGGCCGGGACAAGCCCGGCCATGACAAGGAGGCGGATGCCGGACAAGCTTCAACTCAACCCCATGCTCAAGCTGGCGCTCGATATCGGGCCGCTGGTGCTGTTCTTTGCCGCCAATGCGCGTTTCGGTATCTTCACGGCCACCGCCGTGTTCATGGTCGCGGTGTTTGCCGCCATCGCCGTCAGCTATGCGCTGACACGTCACATCGCCGTAATGCCGGTGGTGACGGCGATCGTCGTCCTGATCTTCGGCTCACTGACGCTGGTGTTGCACGATGACACCTTCATCAAGCTCAAGCCGACGATCATCTACCTGCTGTTCGGCGGCGCATTGCTTGGCGGCCTCGTGTTCGGCAAGCCGCTGCTCGGCATGGTGCTCGATTCCGTGTTCAATCTCACCGAAGAAGGCTGGCGCAAGCTGACCTGGCGCTGGATTTGGTTCTTCTTTGCGCTCGCGGCGCTCAACGAGGTCATCTGGCGGACGCAGAGCACGGATTTCTGGGTCAATTTCAAGTTGTTCGGCGTCGTGCCGCTCACCTTCGTCTTCGGCGCGCTGCAATATCCGCTGCTGGTGAAATACAGTGCCGAAAAGGACTGATCGCCGGCCGCGCTATTTCACAGCCTTCGCGATCTCCGGCTCGAGCACGCGGGCACGATTGTCGGCGGTGATCGGCCCGATCAGCGTGGAGGCGATGCGGCCGTCGCGGCCGACCAGGAACGTCTCCGGCACGCCGTAAACGCCCCAGTCGATCGCGGTGCGGCCGTCGGCGTCGACGCCGGTGGCGACGAACGGATTGCCGTAGCGGTTGAGGAAGCGCCGGGCGTTCTCGGCCTCGTCCTTGTAATTGATGCCGACGAGCTGGATGCGCGTGTCCCTGGCGAGCTGCGCCAGGAACGGCACCTCGTCATGGCACGTCACGCACCACGAGGCCCAGACGTTGACCAGCGAGACCTTGCCTTTGAAAGTGTCGTTCGACAGCCCGGGTACCGGCCCGCCGTCGCGCGTCAGGCCCTGCAGGGGCGGGAGGTTCGTCGTCGGCGCCTCGCGGCCGATCAGCGCCGACGGGATGCGGGACGGATCGCCGTTGCCGAGCCGGAAGAAGAACAGCCCGGCCAATCCGAGGAATATCAGCAGTGGCAGCGCGACGACGATGCTGCGGCGATTCATGATCGACGCGACCGCCGTTTGACGCCGCGCTGTTCGAGATCGTGGAGGATGCGACGCTGAGCCTGATAGTCGAGCAGCACCCAGGCGGTCAGGCCCGCGACAACGAGGAGCGCCGCCGCATAGGCGGCGACGATGAAATCGGCGTGCGGGCCGAGGTTCATCGGAGTCACGCGCCCTGCGCCTGCATCATCTGCATCGAACGCACGCGCCGGCGCAGGATCTCGTTGCGCATGGCGGCGAGATGCAGCGTGACGAACAACAGGAAGAACGCCAGCGCCATCACCAGCAGCGGATGCAGGATCGACGGCGCGATCGCGGAACCGCCCAGGCGCAGCAGCGAGGCCGGCTGGTGCAGCGTGTTCCACCAGTCGACCGAGAACTTGATGATCGGCAGGTTGATGGCGCCGACCAGGATCAGCACTGCCGCGGCACGCGCGCCGCGGTTCGGCTCCTCCGCTGTCCAGTAGATCGCGAGCACGCCGAGATAGAGCAGGAACAGCACCAGCACCGAGGTGAGCCGCGCGTCCCACACCCAGTAGGTGCCCCACATCGGACGGCCCCACAGCGAGCCGGTGACGAGGCACATCAAAGTGAACGCGGCGCCGATCGGGGTCGCGGCCTTCGCCGCGACGTCGGCGAGCGGATGGCGCCACACCAGCGTGCCGAGCGCGGCGACGCTCATCAGCGCCCAGCACAGCATGCCGAGCCACGCCGCCGGCACGTGCAGGAACATGATCTTCACCACCGCGCCCATCTGGTAGTCGTCGGGCGCGTTGGCGCTCATGTAAATGCCGGCCGCGAAGGCGATCGCGGTCGCGCCGGCAAGCCACGGCACCACCCGCGCGACGAACGACAGGAAGCGGGTCGGGTTGGCGAGGTCGATCAGGGGCATCTCAGCTCACCGTCTATTCCAGTCCGTGGCGCAGCGCGGCGGCGGCCGCGAACGGGCCGATCACTACACTTGCCAAGGTCAGCGCGCAAAGAATGCTGAAAGCGGGGCCGAGCGGCGGGCCGGCCGCGGCGACGCCGAAAATCAGCACCGGCACGGTGAGCGGCAGCACCAGCACCGCGAGCAGCAGGCCGCCCCGGCGCAGCATCACCGACAAGGCGGCGCCGATCAGGCCGACGAAGGTCAGCGCCGGCGTCCCGACGAGCAGGGTCAGCATCACGGGCGCCATCGCGTTCAGTTCGACGTTGAGCATCAGGGCGAGCAGCGGTGCAATGATGACCAGCGGCAGCCCGGTGGTGAGCCAGTGCGCGACCGCCTTCGCCGCGACCGCCAATTCGAGTGGCAAAGGTCCGGTGATGATGAGATCGAGCGAGCCGTCCTCATAGTCGGCGGCGAACAGCCGGTCGAGCGTGAGCAAGCTGGCGAGCAGGGCGCCGAGCCACAGGATCGCCGGGCCGATGCGTGACAGCAGCGCGAGATCGGGCCCTACCGCGAACGGCGTGAGCGTGACGACGATCAGCAGGAACAGCGCGCCCATCAGTGCGCCGCCGCCGGCGCGCACCGCGAGCCGCATGTCCCGCAGAAGCAATGCGGCGAACGACATCATTGCGGTCCCAGCCGCAACCGCCGGGCGCTTTTCAGCCCGATCGGTCCGTGACTTGCCGCGAGGATCAGGCCGCCATTGCGCAGGTGCCCGGCCATGAGCTCGCCGAGATCGGCCTGCGCACCCGCATCGAGCGTTGAGGTTGGCTCGTCGAGCAGCCAGATCGGCCGCTTCACCGCGATCAGCCGCGCGATCGACAGCCGCCGCTTCTGCCCTGCCGAAAGATAGGCCGCCGGCAGGTCGGCGAGCGCGCCGAGCCCGACAGCCTTCAGGGCCGCCGCCGCGCTGCCCTGGCCGCCGAGATAGCCGGTCCAGAACCGAAGGTTCTCGATCACTGAAAGCGCCGGCTTTACCGCGTCCTGATGGCCGAGATAGTGGGCCTGCTCGGCGATGACGGCATCGGCCGGACCTTCGAGCGAGAGGCGTCCGCCGGCGAGCCGCACCAGCCCGGCGACGATTCGCAGCAGCGACGACTTGCCGGCCCCGTTCGGTCCGATGATCAGCAGCGAGTCGCCGGCGGCGACCGAAAAGCTCAGGTTCGCGAACACCGGCCGGCCGCCGCGTGTACAGGCAATATTGTCGGCGACCAGTCGCATCATCTATGCCGGAAAGGACAAGCAGCCCGGCGAAAAAGCCCAGCAATTTCATGCATCAGAATGTCTATAATATCGGCCATATGGCATTGATCGTAAAAAGACTTTATAAGCCCGCCACCGTCCCAATGCGCGCCCGATTTCCCGACCGACGTCATCCCGACGTGAAACAGGGTCCGCGATCAAGAGCTTAGCGCGGAGGCCTGCCAATGTCCCCGGCTGAGAATGGAAGTGCCGACATGATATCTCTCGATAGTTTCCGCTGCTGCACGACTCTCAAGGTTGGCAGCAAGAGCTACGCCTATTTCAGCCTGCCGCTCGCGGAGAAGAACGGCCTCAAGGGCATCTCCCGCCTGCCGTTCTCGATGAAGGTGCTGCTGGAAAACCTGCTGCGGTTCGAGGACGGTCGCAGCGTCAAGAAAGAAGACATCCAGGCCATCGCGCAGTGGCTGAAAGACAAGACCTCGACCCATGAAATCGCGTTTCGGCCGGCCCGGGTGCTGATGCAGGACTTCACCGGCGTTCCGGCGGTGGTCGATCTCGCTGCGATGCGCGACGCCATGAAGAATCTCGGCGGCGATCCGAAGCGGATCAACCCGCTGGTGCCCGTCGATCTCGTGATTGACCACTCGGTCGCCGTGACCTATTTCGGCTCGAACAGCGCGTTCAAGAAGAACGTCGAGGAAGAGTACCGGCAGAACCAGGAGCGCTACAAGTTCCTGAAATGGGCGCAGCGCTCATTCGACAATTTCAGCGTGGTGCCGCCCGGCACCGGCATCTGCCATCAGGTCAATCTCGAATACCTGTCCCGCACCGTCTTCACCAAGAAGGACATGGTGAACGTGAACGGCAAGACGGTGACGATGGACACCGCCTATCCCGATACGCTGGTCGGCACCGACTCGCACACCACCATGGTCAACGGCCTCTCGGTGCTCGGCTGGGGCGTCGGCGGCATCGAGGCGGAAGCCTGCATGCTCGGCCAGCCGATGTCGATGGTGCTGCCGGAGGTGATCGGCTTCAAACTTACGGGCAAGATGAAGGAAGGCATCACGGCCACGGACCTTGTCCTGACCGTCACGCAGATGCTGCGCGCCCGCGGCGTGGTCGGCAAGTTCGTCGAGTTCTTCGGCCCCGGGCTCGCCGCGCTGCCGGTCGCCGACCGCGCCACGCTCGGCAACATGGCGCCGGAATATGGCGCCACCTGCGGCTTCTCGCCGATCGACGACGAGACCATCACCTATCTCACCGACAGCGGCCGGCCGCGGGAGCTGGTCGCGCTGGTCGCGGCCTACGCCAAGGCGCAGGGCATGTTCCGCACCGCCAAGACACCGGACCCGATCTTCACCGACGTGCTCAAGCTCGATCTGTCGACCGTCGAGCCGTCGGTTGCCGGCCCGAAGCGCCCGCAGGACCGCATCGCGCTCAAGGATGTAAAGACCGGCTTTGCCAAGTCGATGGACAAGGAATTCAACAAGGCCGCCGAGCTCGGCAAGCGCGTGCCGGTCACCGGCCGCAAGCATGATCTCGGCCACGGCGACGTCGTCATCGCCGCGATCACCTCGTGCACCAACACGTCGAATCCGAGCGTCATGGTCGCCGCGGGTATTCTCGCGCGCAAGGCAGCCGCGCGCGGCCTCACCTCGAAGCCGTGGGTCAAGACCTCGCTGGTGCCGGGCTCGCAGGTCGTCGCCGAATATCTGTCCAAGTCCGGCCTGCAGAAAGACCTCGACAAGCTCGGCTTCAACCTGGTCGGCTTCGGCTGCACCACCTGCATCGGCAATTCCGGCCCGCTGCCGACGGAGATTTCCAAGACCATCAACGATCAGGATCTCGTCGCCGCCGCCGTGCTGTCCGGCAATCGCAACTTCGAGGGTCGTGTCAATGCCGACGTGCGCGCCAACTATCTGGCGTCGCCGCCGCTGGTGGTCGCCTATGCCATCGCCGGATCGATGCAGGTCGATGTCGCGCGCGACCCGCTCGGCGTCGACAAGAACGGCAAGAAGGTATTCCTCAAGGACATCTGGCCGACCAACAAGGAAATTGCCGACGTCATCCGCAAGACCATCACGCGGTCGATGTTCGTCAGGAAATATGCCGACGTGTTCAAGGGCGACGCCAACTGGCGCAAGATCAGCGTCAAGGGCGGCATGACCTACGACTGGGACTCCAAGTCGACCTACGTGCAGAACCCACCGTATTTCAGCGGCATGGGCCGTCATCCGCAGCCGCTCGAGGACATCGTCGAGGCCCGCGTGCTGGCGCTGCTCGGCGATTCGATCACCACCGACCACATCTCGCCGGCGTGCTCGATCAAGATCGATTCCCCGGCCGGCAAGTATCTGGTCGACCACAAGGTGAAGCCGGCCGACTTCAATCAGTACGGCACCCGGCGCGGCAATCACGAGGTGATGATGCGCGGCACCTTCGCCAACATCCGCATCAAGAACCAGATGATCCCCGGCGTTGAGGGCGGCTTCACGCTGCATTACCCCGACAAGACCCGGATGCCGATCTACGACGCCGCCATGAAATACAAGCACGAGGGCGTGCCGCTCGTGGTCTTTGGCGGCAAGGAATACGGCACCGGTTCGTCGCGCGACTGGGCGGCGAAAGGCTCGGTGCTGCTCGGCATCCGCGCGGTGGTCGTGCAGTCGTTCGAGCGCATCCACCGCTCCAACCTGATCCGGATGGGCGTCCTGCCGCTGGTGTTCGAGGAAGGAACCTCGTGGCAGTCGCTGGGCCTCAAGGGCGACGAAACCGTCACGATCCGCGGCGTGCACGGCGAACTGCGGCCGCGCCAGAAGCTGATCGCAGAGATCGTGATGGGCGACGGAACGCTCAAACGCGTGCCGCTGATCTGCCGCATCGATACGCTCGACGAGCTCGATTACTTCAAAAACGGCGGCATTTTGCAGTACGTGCTGCGCCAGCTCGCCGCATAGGCTGCGTCGAGCCTCACCGTGACGTGAGTGGCGGGTGATCGGCGAGCCGACTATTGGAGGGCGCAGGGGCAGGGGCCCGTGGGACGTCCATGAAATATCGCCATGCCGCCTGTTGCGCCGTTTTCGCCCTGTCGGGACTGCTGGCGGGCAATCCGTCGACGGCCGGCGAGCCGCGCGCCGTCGTCGAGCTGTTCACCAGCCAGGGCTGCTCGTCGTGTCCGCCGGCCGACAAGTTGATGGGTGAATTGGCGCGCGATCCGTCGCTGATCGCCATGAGCCTGCCGGTCGACTATTGGGATTATCTCGGCTGGCAGGACACGCTCGCCCTGCACGGCCACTCCAATCGCGAGCGCGCCTACGCCGAGGCGCGCGGAGATCGCGAGGTCTATACGCCGCAGGCCGTCGTCAATGGCGCCGTCGCGGTGCTCGGCAGCGACCGGGCGGCGATCGAGCATGCAATCGAGCAGACCCGGAAGAAAGCGCAGCCGCTGAGCTTGCCCGTCACGCTCAGGCTGGCCGACGGCCGGCTCGTGGCC
>CAZNTY010000421.1:0-9132 GCA_964576085.1 uncultured Undibacter sp.
GGGCCTCGTGGACCATCGTCAGCTCGAGATGGGTCGCCGGGTTGTCGACCGGGATGCGCGCGTTCTCGGCGATCGCCACCATGATGAGCGCGAGCAGAGCGAGGCCGAGCGACACCCGCAGGCCGACCGCGCTCGAAGTCATGTAGGCGGCGATGGTGGAGAGCTGCGTCGAGCCCGCCACCAGCGCCAACGTAAACACGATCATCAGCATCGCCGGCTCGGCGAGCGAAGCGATCATCACCTCGCGGCTCGAGCCGATGCCGCCGAAGCTGGTGCCGACGTCGAGGCCGGCGAGTGCGAGGAAGAAGCGGGCGCTGCCGAGCCGCGCGATGAGCGCGATCAGGTCGGCCGACCATGAGAACAAGAGGCCGCTGCGGAAGGTCGGCACCAGCGACGCCGCCACCCAGGTGCCGGCGAAGATGATGTAAGGGATGACGCGGAACAGCCACGACGCGTTGTCGGCGAGCACCACGTCCTTGCGCAGCAGGCGGATCAGGTCGCGATAGGGCTGCAGCAGCGGCGGGCCGCGCCGGCGCAGCAGCCGCGCCTTCATCTTGCGCACCAAGCCCGTCAACAGCGGTGACAGCGCCAGTACCAGCAGCATCTGCGCGCCTTGCAGCGCGATATCGCGGATCACGGCCATATCGCCAGCACCAGGAGCAGCAGCACCAGCGCCGCGAACACCAGCGTGAGGTAGCGGCGGATAGTGAGGAACTGCATGATATTGAGCCGCCCGGCGGCGTAGCTGACGGCATCCGCGATCGGCGCATAGGCGGCGTCCCAGATGAGATCGTGCAGCTCGACGGTCAGCCGCGCCGGCGCGGTCGACCCCGGCGGCGGCATTTCGCCGATCTCGCGGGCGCGGAACACGGTGGTGCCATAGACACGCCGGATCGGCTGGGCGAAGCTCGAGGCGGTGTATTGCGTCGCCGGGCTCGCCTCCGGATAGCCGCAGTCCCAGGCCGGCCCGCGCCGCACCCGGTCCGAGGCCAGCCGGTGGATGGCGAAAGCGGCCAGCGAGCCCGACAGCGCCACGAAGATGAACACCAGCAGCCCGTTATAGGAGCTGCGGCTTTCCGCGATCGGCACGATGGTGAGCCATTCGAGCCCGGCCTGGTGCGGCATCCTGCTGCCGGCGAGCGCATGGCTGACCGGCGCCAGCGCGTCGATGAACAGCCCCGGCAGGACGCCGGCGACGAGGCAGAGCGCAGCGAGGAAGAACATCGCGGCGAGCGAGCTGCTGTCGGCCTCGGTCGCATTGGCGGCGGCCGGCGTGCGCGGCCGGCCGAGGAAGCTCACGCCGAACGCCTTGACGAAGCAGGCGGCGGCGAGCGCCGCCGACAGCGCCAGGAGGGCGCCGACCGCCGGCACCAGGAATTTCAGGCCCCAGGACGGCAGTTGCGGGCTGAGCAGGATGGCCTGAAACGTCAGCCACTCCGAGACGAAGCCGTTGAGCGGCGGCAGCGCCGAGATCGCGACGCAGCCGACCAGGAACACGAAGGCGGTCTGCGGCATGCGGTGGATCAAGCCGCCGAGATGCTCCATGTCGCGCTCGCCGGTGGCGTTGAGCACGGCGCCGGCACCGAAGAACAGCAGGCTCTTGAACACCGAATGGTTGAAGACGTGAAGGAGCGCGGCGGTGAGCGCCAGCGCGGCGGCGAACGTCATCGCGTGCGCCTTGAAGGCGAGCGCGAGGCCGAGCCCGATGAAGATGATGCCGATGTTCTCGACGGTGTGATAGGCGAGCAGCCGCTTCAAGTCGTGCTGCATCAGCGCGTAGAGCACGCCCATCGCGGCGGTGACGCCGCCGATCGCGAGCACCGGCATGCTCCACCACCAGGCCGGCGCGCCGATCAGATCGAACGCGATGCGCACGAAGCCATAGACCGCGACCTTGGTCATCACGCCGCTCATCAGCGCGGAGACATGGCTCGGCGCCGCCGGATGCGCGAGCGGCAGCCAGGCATGCAGCGGCACGATGCCGGCCTTGGAGCCGGCGCCGACCAGCGCGAGCACCAGCACCAGCGCCGCCAGTCCGGCCGGCAGCGGCGCGCCGCGGATGGCCTCGAACAAATAGTGCCCGTCGGTGCCGGCGAGCAGGCCGAAGGCGAACAGCAGAGCGAGCGTGCCGAAGCCCGCCATCAGCAGGTAGACGTAGCCGGCGCGCATGTTCTCCGGGTCGCGGTGATGCGCGACCACCAGCGCCCAGGAGGTCAGCGACATGAACTCCCACGCGACCAGGAAGGTGAACGCATCGTCGGCCAGCACCACCAGGTTCATGCCGGCGAGATAGGCGGGATAGAACGGCAGCACCCGTCCGGGAAATTCCTCGTGCCGGCCGTAGCCGAGCGCGAACAGGCTCGCCGCCGCGCCGCCGAGATTGACCACCACCAGGAAGAATGCCGACAGCGCGTCGATGCGGAAATGCGCGCCGAGCCACGGCAGTCCGAGCGGCAAGGTAACGGTCGCGGCCGGACCGGACAGCACGAGGAGGGCGAGCGTGCACAGCGTCGCGGTGACGATCAGGCTGGCGCCATAGATGACGGTGGTGCCGCGCGGCGAGGTGCCGAGGACGATGCCAGCCGGCGCCAGTATCAGCAGGATTGCCACGCCGCCCAGTGCGTAAGCGACCGTCATCTGAGCCGCACCCCGCGGCCGCCGCCGCTGCTGGTCGCGCCCTCTCCGATCAGCTCGATGCCGCTGGCGGCGAGCGCATCGACCAGCTTCATCAGCGAGTCGACATTGCCGCGGATAACGCCCTCGCTTGCCTCCATGCGCTGGATGGTCGGCAGCGACAGGCTGCAACGCTGCGCCAGCTCGCGCTGGTCGATGCCGAGCAGCGCCCGCGCTGCCCGCAACTGTGCGGCGGTAATCATGAGATGGTCGAAGCGACTCAGAATGTTATTTGTTATGTTTTAAAACGCTATAATGATGTGTCAAGCATCACAAAGCGGTCTTAGGCCCAGCTGACCACCCGCGCGGGTGTTGCTGTTCATTTGTCATGGCCGGGCATAACCCGTCGAAGACGGGCGTAAACGCCCTCTTGTCCAGGCTATCCACGCTGTTCTTGCCGATAAGCTGCCAAGGCGTGGGTGCCCGGCATAAAGCCGGGCATGACGCTGAAGGACTGGTTCGGACTAACTGAAAACGGCGCTAGCTTCCACGCAGCGCCGCCAAGATCCGCGCGGCGATCTCGGCCGGTGGCGGCGCGATCGACACCGTGATCGGGCGCTCGTCGGCCTTCGGTTCTTCCAGCGCCTCGAACTGGCTGTGCAGCAGGCTGCGCGGCATGAAGTGTCCGCTGCGGCGGGCAAGCCGCTGCGCGATCAGCTGCTCGTCGCCCTTGAGATAGACCAGCCGCACGTCCGTGCGCGGGCCGATCAGGATGTCGCGGTAACGCCGCTTGAGCGCCGAGCAGGTGACGATGCCGTGAGCGTTGGCGCGCCGGCGCTCGTCGATCCAGTCGGCGATGGCGTTGAGCCAGGGCCAGCGGTCCTCGTCGGTCAGCGGTATGCCGCTGTGCATCTTCTCGACGTTTGAGCGCGGATGAAACTCGTCGCCGTCGCGATACTCCCAGTCCAGCGCCTGCGCCAGCAGCGGCGCGATGGTCGACTTGCCGCAGCCCGACACGCCCATCAGGACGAGCACGGCGCAGCCTTCAATTTTTGGGTTCGACATGACCGCCGAATTTCTTGCGCATCGCCGACAGCAGCTTGTCGGCGAAGCTGTCGTGCTCACGCGAGCGGAAGCGCGCATAGAGCGCCGCGGTCAGCACGTGCGCCGGCACCGCGGCCTCGACCGCGGCGTTGACGGTCCAGCGGCCTTCGCCGGAATCCGCGACATGGCCGGAGTAACCGGACAGCGCCGGGTCCTCGGCCAGCGCCATCGCCGTGAGATCGAGCAGCCACGAGCCGATCACGCTGCCGCGCCGCCACACTTCCGCGATGTCGGCGACGTCGAGCCGGTAGCCCTCGGGCAGATTCTCCGCGCCGCGCAGGATATTGAAGCCTTCGGCATAGGCCTGCATCAGCCCGTATTCGATGCCGTTGTGGATCATCTTGACGAAGTGTCCGGCGCCGGCCGGGCCGCAATGCAGATAGCCCTGCGTGACGCGCGGGTCGCGGCCCTCGCGCCCCGGCGTTGGCGCGGCGGCTGCCGCGCCGGGCGCCAGCGCCTTGAAGATCGGCTCGAGCCGGTCGACGGCCTCCCTATCGCCGCCGATCATCAGGCAATAGCCGCGCTCCCGGCCCCAGACGCCGCCGCTGGTACCGCAGTCGATGTAATGCAGGCCTTTGGCTTTCAGCGCGGCGGCGCGCCGCACGTCGTCCTTGTAGAACGTGTTGCCACCGTCGATGACGGTGTCACCGGCTTCGAGCAGTTCGGCCAACTCGTTGATCGCCTGCTCGGTTGCTTCGCCGGCCGGCAGCATCAGCCAGACCGCGCGCGGCTTGGCGAGTTGTCGGACGAGGGAGGGAAGGGCATCGGCGCCGCTGATGTCCTTACCGGCCAACGCCTTGACCGCCGCCGCGTCGCGGTCGAACACCATGCAGTGATGGCCGGCGCGGGCGAGCCGGCGGGCGATATTGGCGCCCATGCGGCCGAGGCCGATCACTCCCAACTGCATCAAAGTCTCCTTGCGCGAGCGCCACACCCTTGCATATTGGCGGCGAAAAATCGATTGATGGAGGGCCCGCGACCTGTCGGGCGGCCGCGAACCTTCGGGAGGGATCATGGGCAAGCTGAGTGAGGCCACGCGCGACAAGCTCAAGACGGTCAGCACGGCGACGCTGTGCACCGCGCTCTTCAAGCGCGGCCTGCGCAAGCAGATGATCCAGGACGTGCATCCGATCAATCCGGGCCTCGGCAACATGGTCGGCGAGGCTTTCACGCTGCGCTATATCCCGGCGCGCGAGGACCTCAACCCGATCAGCGTGTTTACCGACCGCTCGCACCCGCAGCGCAAGGCGGTGGAGGACTGCCCGCCCGGCGCGGTGATGGTGATCGACAGCCGGCGCGAGCCGCGCGCGGCCTCGGCCGGCTCGATCCTGGTGGCGCGGCTGATGAAGCGGGGCGTCGCGGGAGTCGTCACCGATGGCGGCTTCCGTGACGCGCCCGATATCGCCAAGCTCGCGATCCCGGCCTATCACAACCGTCCCTCGGCGCCGACCAACCTGACGCTGCACCAGGCGGTCGATATCAACGTGCCGATCGGTTGCGGCGAGGCCCCGGTGTGGCCGGGTGATGTCATCGTCGGCGACGGCGAGGGCGTGGTGGTGATCCCGGCCGGCATCGCCGACGAGATCGCCACCGAGGCGGTCGAGATGACGGCGTTCGAGGACTTCGTCACCGAGCAGGTGCTCGCTGGCCGCTCGATTGTCGGGCTCTACCCGGCGACCGATCCGCAGACCACGGTCGACTTCCAGGCCTGGAGGAAAGCGAAGGGGCGCTGACAGCCGCCGTTATTTCGCCTTCTGCGCCAGTCGAGTCTCAAGTCGCCTCAGGTCGACCACCATGCGCTCATGGGTGCCGCGGCCGATCTCCTCGGTCTCATCGCGCGCGCTCACATCGAACCAGATGCGGCGGCCTTCGACTTTCGTGACGGTCGCGGTCGCCGTCACCTGGTGGCCGACCGGCGTGGCCGCGAGATGCCTGATGTCGATCGCGGTGCCGACCGCGCTCTCGCCGCGCTCGAGATATTCGCGCACCGCGTTAAGCGCGGCATTCTCCATCGCGCGGATCATCATTGGCGTCGCGAACACCGGCGGCAGCGCGGTATCCTTGAACTGGTTGGCGAGATCCGCCCCCGTCACGCGCTGCGTGTAGATGCCGGTCGCGCCGATTGGAATGGAGCGCATGGCTCAGTCCTCCCGGCGCCGCACGTGGCCGATTGCCGGCGCCAGCGCCATCAGCACGATAGCGCAGCCCGCGGTCGGCACGAAGGCCGAGGCCGGCACGCCGCTGATGTCCCATATCAGGCCGCTGATGATCGGGATGATCACCCCGCAGGTGTAGCTGATCGTGAACATCGCCGCGGTGACGCGATGCACATCGTCCGGCGCGGCGAGAAGCGGCGGCAGGGCCAGCGCCAGAATCAGGATGAAGGCCACGGCGAAACCGATCAGCGCGGTCGATGCGACGATCCAGTAGCCCGAGCCGAAAACGATGCCGGCAATGGCGATGAGGCACAGGGTGCCGCAGCCGACGAAGGGCCAGACACGCAGTTCGAGTCGTTGCGCGAACGCCAGCAGAATGAAGGAGCCGGGCAGCTGTCCGACGTTGAGCGCAGTCAGCGCCAGGCTGATCCATTCGCGATGACCGGTGTGGGTGAGATAGTCCGGCAGGAACGCATTGGTGCCGAAGTACATCGCATTGACGGCGCCGAGCAGGATGCCGAGCCGCCAGATCAGCGGGTCGTGCCAGTCCGGCCACCAGCGCCGGCGCGTGGCGCCTGTATCGCCCGCGGTGCGTGGCGCCAGCAGCAGCACCAGGATGGCGATGACCGCCACCGGCGCGCTCCAGAACGCGAAGCTCCACTGCCAGGTGCCGACCAGCGGCAGCGCCAGCGGGATCGTCAGCGCCACCGGCAGCGTCTCGCCGATCAGCAGCCCGTTGGTATAGACGGCGGTGGCAAAACCGATGCGCTGCGGCGCCCAGGCCCGCACCGTGGGGGGCATCGTCACCTGCATGATGGCGACGCCGACGCTCATCATGATGGTCATCGCGTAAAGCCATGCGATGGCGTCGATCGCGCCGCGCAGCGCACCGCCGACCGCGGTGAGCACCAGCCCCACGACCAGCGCCACCACCGCGCCGGTGCGCGCGATCAGCAGCGATCCCGGGACCGCGGCGATCGCGAACAGCATCGACGGCAGGCCGGTGAGAATGCCGATCTCGGTTTCTGACAGATGCAGGTCGTCATGGATCAGCGGGATGACAGGCGGCACTGCGAGGATCGTCAGCCGCAGCGCATTGCCCGAGAGCCAGAGCAGCAGCAGCGAGATCCAGATCGGCCGCATGGCGGCGCCGCTGTCGTTCATGATCGGGAGTGCTGCCGTTGAAGGGGGTGCAATGACGGGGCAAGCCACCGTATCCGCCTGCCCCGCGCTCTGTCGAGTTGGGTCGGGCCGGGCTCCACTGATCTTGCGCTCCTTTCAATTATGCTTTGAGCAGATTGAATTTTCGATCGCGCTTGCGATGAGAATTTCTGCTTATGAAATGAGTATTTTTGATCCTGAAAAAGCCTTGACACATTTCATCGTGCCGACTTTGCTTTCGCGGGGAGAAACAGGCCATGGACGCGAAAGTTCTGCGAGGACCGGGCGCCGCTGTGCAGCCGAAGACGGCCAACGCCAGCCGTCACAGTATCCAGTCGGTCGACCGGGCGCTGCTGTTGCTCGAGACCATCGCGGAGATGGGCGGCGAGGCTACGCTCACCGAGCTGTCGAACCGTACCCGGCTCAACATCTCGACCTGCCATCACCTGCTGGCGACGCTCATCAAGCGCAATTTCGTCGCCAAGGTGCCCGGCAAACGGCTCTACGCGCTGGGCGGGCGCATCCTCTCTATCGGCCACGCCTGCCTTCAGGTCGACCTGCCGCGCCGTGCGCAACCTTATCTCGAGGCCGTCAACAAGGCGACCGGCGAGACCGTGCATCTCGCGACGCTGCAGGGCGAGGACATGGTGGTGCTCGCGGTTCGCGACGCCAATCATGCCGTGCGCGTCACCACCGGCAAGCTCGGCCGCCACGAGGCGCCCCATGCCACCGCTGGCGGCAAGGCGATGATGGCCTGGCTGCCGGACGACGAGGTGCGTCGCATCCTGGGGCCCACGCTCAAGCGCTGGACCGCCAACACCATCGTCGATGTCGATGTCTTCATCGAGGAGCTTGCCACCGTGCGCCGCCTCGGCCACGCGATGGACCGCGAGGAGTTCCAGCCGGGCGTCATCTGCATCGGCGCCGCGATCCGCGACCATGCCGGCGCGGTGGTCGGCGCGATCAGCGCCTCGGCCCCGACCATGCGCACTAACGAGAAGCACATCGCGTTGATCCGCGAGGAAATTCTCGCGGCGACGCGGGCGCTGTCGACCGAGTTCGGCTACCATGCGTCGCAGGGCGAACGGCTCAAGGCCGTGGGCCGTTGATCGGAGCCGAGCATGTACGCACCGCCCGGCGTGAAGACCAGCACGGACTTTCCGGTTCCTGACGCCCAGCGCGCCTGGGTGCTCGGCGATCCGGGCGAACTGATCTTCACGTCGAAGCCGGTGCCGGCGCCCAAGCGCGCCGAGGTACTGGTGCGCATCGACGCCATCGCGATCTGCGCCACCGACCTCGACGTGATCTATCACGGGCCGCCGGCGATCATTCAGGGCGGCCCCCCGTTCAACAAGAACTTCACCCCCGGTCATGAATACATGGGCACCGTGGTCGCACTCGGCCCCGGCGTCGACGAATACCGGATCGGCCAGCGCGTCACGGTCGAGATCCACGCCGGTTGCGGCCAATGCAAGCGCTGCCGCGAGGGCATGTACACCGCCTGCCATAACTACGGCCTCAATTACGGCGATCTCGACAAGGGCCACCGTGCCAACGGCTTCACCACCGACGGCGGGTTCTGCGAATACCAGGTCAACAACGTCAACACCCTGGTCGCGATCTCCGACGAGATGTCGGATGAGGAGGCGACGCTGGTCGTCACCGCCGGCACCGCGATGTACGGCCTGACCGAGCTCGGCGGCCTGGTCGCCGGCGAGAGCGTGGTCGTCACCGGTCCCGGCCCGATCGGGCTCCTCGGCGTCGCGGTGGCCAAGGCACTCGGCGCGCAGCCGGTGATCCTCACCGGCACCCGCGACAATCGGCTGAAGATCGGCACCGCGCTCGGCGCCGACCACGTCGTCAACGTGCGCAGGACGCCCGACGTGGTCGCCGAGGTGAAGCGGCTCAACGGCGGCAAGGGCGTCGATTACGTGCTGGAATGTTCGGCGGCGGCGAGCGCCGTCAATGACGCGGTGCGCATGGTCAACCGTGGCGGCAAGGTCTGCCTCGCCGCCTTCGCCCATGACGGCGAGGTGCCGGTCGACGTCGCCCATATCGTGCGCAACAACATCTACCTCTACGGCATCCGCGGCGAGGG
>CAZNTY010000422.1:0-4007 GCA_964576085.1 uncultured Undibacter sp.
CGGCAAATACGCCGCGCTCTACCGGCCGATCCACATGATCGGGCTCGAGCTCGGCATCTCGGTCGCGTCCGTGGCGCTGCGCGGCGAGCCGACCGGCGCGCCCACCGGCTTCCGCTCCGACGTGGTGGCGACTGCCAAGCGCGACCTCAAGGCCGGCGAGGTGCTCGACGGCGAGGGCGGCTTCTGCGTCTGGGGCCGGCAGACGCCGGCGGAGGTGTCGCTGCGCGACGGCCTGCTGCCGCTCGGCCTCGCCCACAACGTCCGGCTCAAGCGTGATATCGCGCGGGGCGGGGCGCTCAAATGGTCCGACGTCGTCTACGATCCCACCGACGCGGCAGTGACGATACGCCGCGAGATGGAGGCCGCCTTCGGCCGACGCAACGAGGCGACCGCGTAGCACCTATTCGAGCGAGATCGTGCCGTCCACCTTGTGACGAAGCGAAACCTTGCCGATGGTCAGCACCATTTCGGCAGCCAGCTCCTCGTCGCCCTTGATCTGGCCCTTCGAGAGCGCGGCACGAACCGCTTTCTCGATCTCCTGCTGCGACGTCACGCCCACGACCTTGAGGAATTTACGCAGCGACATGTTGAACGTGTCTTCGTTCATGCCCGGCTCCTGAGACTCGAGTTTTTGATCATAGGCGGGCGACTGTGTCGGTCAAACCACACCCAGGACCGGAAGTGGCCCCCAGGTTCCATCCGTCTGTGCATAACGGGATGAGCCGGGTCAGCGAATCTCTCCCGCTTTCCTATCTTGCGCGCGGCTCGATGGTGGTCAGGGGGAGCCCGATGCTTCCGCAGCGAAAGCTGGTTCTGGTTGCGGCCGTTATGTGCGCGGTCGGTTGCGGGGTTGATGCCGGTGGCACGGCGGCGCAGGCTGCGGAGGCGTCGTGCCCCGGCAATCCCGATGCGCTCGGCGTCAGCCGGGTCATCACCGTCAGCCCGGCCGATTATTCGCGCCTCGGCCGGATGCAGTACCGGCAGTCGCTGCCGCTCGCCGACCACGAGGTCGTGCTCACCTTCGACGACGGCCCGCTGCCGCCCTACACGGGCCGCATCCTCGCCGCGCTGGCGCACGAATGCGTCAAGGCGACGTTCTTCATGGTCGGCCGCATGGCGGCGGCCTATCCGCGGATGGCGCAACTCGTCGCCGAGCTCGGCCACACCATCGGCAACCACAGCCAGAACCATCCGATCCATTTCGACGTGATCGGCGAAGATCGCGCCGAGCGCGAGGTCGAGACCGGCATGCGCTCGATCAAGGCGGCGCTCGGCGGCGACGGCACGCTGGCGCCGTTCTTCCGCATTCCGGGGCTGGGCCGCACCCATGCGGTCGAGCACTTCCTCCAGGCCCATTCGATGATCGTCTGGAGCGCCGACACGGTGGCCGACGACTGGACGCCGATCACCTCCGACCAGGTTCTGCATCGCGCGCTGCGGCGCCTGGAGGAGAAGGGCCGCGGCATCCTGCTGCTGCATGACATCCAGCCGCGCACCGCGCTGATGCTGCCGACGCTGTTGCGCGAGCTCAAGAAGCGCGGCTTCCGCATCGTCCACGTCGTGCCGGGCAAGGCGGCACCTCAGCCCACGCCGCCGGCTCAGCCGGGCGAGGTGATGATGGCATCCGCGGCGGCAAAGCTACCCTGGCCGCGTTTGCTGCCGAACGATGCCGACAGCGTCGAGGCGATCACGGCGCTGGCGCGCGAGGCTTCTCTCGGCACCCATCGCGCCCCGCGGGACTCAAGCCGCGATGGCGCGAAGCACATCAAGTCGCGTAAGCCGGAGAGGCCGGTGCAAAGCGCGGCACTGGACATGAGCCGGTACCGGCCAGACCCGATCGCCTATTAAGCCGCTGAGCGGTGGTGCCCCTAGCCGGACTCGAACCAGCACGATGTTGCCATCACCTGATTTTGAGTCAGGCGCGTCTACCAATTCCGCCATAGGGGCTTGACCCGCGGGGATCATAGTGGCGCATTGCCGCCGGTCAATCGCGGCGGCGCAGATATGCAGGCAGTGGCGGAAAAGTTCAAGCAGGCGGATGCGGCGGCGGTCGCCGCGCTGATCGCGCTGGTCGGCCTTGCCGGCATCGCCGGCTTCCTGTTCTTCCAATACGTGGTCGGCCTGCCGCCATGCCCGCTCTGTCTCGAGCAGCGCAACGCCTTCTACGTCAGCGTGCCGCTCGCTGCGCTGCTGTGGCTCGGCGCCGAGCACGGCGCCTCGCGCAAGGTGCTGGTCGCGGGCTTCGTGGTGATCGCGGCGGTGATGCTGTGGAACAGCGGGCTCGCCGCCTATCACGCCGGCGTCGAATGGAAATTCTGGCCGGGCCCGGCCGACTGCTCCGGACCGCTCAACAGCCTCGGCGGCCCGGGCGGGCTGATGGGCCAGCTCAAGAGCATCAGCGTGGTGCGCTGTGACGAGGCGGCGTGGCGCTTCCTTGGCCTGTCGCTCGCGGGCTGGAACGTGCCGCTGTCGTTCGGGCTGGCGCTGGCGGCGGCCTGGGGCGCGTACGGCATCACCCGGAAAAGGTAACGACCACGAAGGGGTCGGCGCGCGTACATCCGGCGTCGCCTTGCCTTGTGGTCGTCCAGGGCAGCAGAGCTGTCTCCAACTCGACGCTGCCGTGATCCCTATATGGGCGCGCAATGTGACCGCATCAAGACGGTCCGGTTAACCGTTCGTTAAGCCGGAAAAGCGCGCTAAATCGCGTCGGCGGCCCAGACCACGAGGTCGCGTGCGGTGGTGGCGAAGGCCTTGTTGAGCGCGGCGGTCGCCTGTGCGGCATCGGCGCTTGCGGCGGGCTCGGTGGCGCGGAAGATGCGCGCGTCCTTCACCTCGCCCTTGGGCCCGAGCAGCCGCGCAGCCAGCTCGACCAGCGCGGTCGGCTTTTCGTCCTTCGAGATCTGGAAGGCGCGGATCGACAGCTCCAGCTTGTATTCGGCGTCGAGATCGTCGATCGGCCGGCTCACCGATTTGAGCTGCTTGGCGTTCTCGAAGCTCTGCACCACCTTCGCCTGCACCAGCTTCGGCAGGTTGTCGGCCCACTCGGCGCCCTCGACGTTGGAATAGGTGCCGTCGGCGGAACGGATCAGCACCTTCTGGGTGTCGTAGACCAGCGTCGCGTTCAGGTCGGGTACCGTCATCTGCGCCTTGATGTCCTTGATCTCGGGAAAGTCCTGCGGCGCGTCGAGATCGAACGTGACGTTCGGCTTCTTCGCCGCCTCGCCGGTGCCGGCGAGCTTCTCCAGCCCGCCGATCAGGCCTTCGACGCGGCCCGAATTGCGCCCGAGCATATCGGCGAACTGGCTGAAGCCGACGATCGCCGTGTTCAGCGGCTTGGCGTTATCGTCGATGACCTTGTCGAGCTTGCCGAGCGTCTCGCGCGCGGCATCGGTGAGGTTCTGCCCGGAGCCGGGCGCGGCGGTCAGCACCGGCGGGCCGCCGTCCTGCGACGTGAGCTTCGGCGCGCTCGGATCACCGCCGGTCAACGCCAATACCGGCGCGCCGGTGAAGCCCTGGTAGCTGAGCTCCGCCTTGGTGTCGGCGCGGATCGGCGTCGCCGGATCGACCGCGATCGACGCAATCAATAGTTTCGGGTTCTGCGGATCGAGCCGCAGGTCCGTGACGTTGCCGACACGCACGCCATTGAAGATGACGGCCGACAGCGAGGCCAGTCCGCCGGACGGCTGCTCGAATCTGACCTTGTAGTAAGCCTGCTGGCTGAGGCCCCCCGCGTATTGCAGCCAATAGACGAATCCGAACGCCGCGACGATGAAGGCGATCACGAAGGCGCCGATCAGGGTGTAATGGGCGCGAGTCTCCATGATGTGCCTCTTCCCCGGCAGGCTGACGTCAACGGATCATCGACGCAGTGTAATGGAGGAATCCACGACTTGTCCTCCGCCATGTGCGTCGAAGGTGATGGCCTGCTGCCGGCCGCGCGTCACCAGCGCGAGGTTCGCGCTGAACGCGGAGCTTTCGACATGGATGCTCATGCGGTTGCCCCTGAC
>CAZNTY010000423.1:0-6306 GCA_964576085.1 uncultured Undibacter sp.
CGCTTTTTGCAGCACCGTGAGAGTCTTGAGGCCGAGGAAGTCGAACTTGACGAGGCCGGCCTGCTCGACCCACTTCATGTTGAACTGGGTCACCGGCATGTCTGACTTCGGATCGCGGTAGAGCGGCACCAGTTCGCTCAACGGCCGGTCGCCGATCACGATGCCGGCGGCGTGGGTCGAGGCGTGGCGGTTGAGGCCTTCGAGCTTCTTGGCGATGTTGAAGGCGCGCTTGACCACCGGATCGCGCTCGGCCTCCCCCTGCAGCCTCGGTTCCTCATCGATCGCACGCGCCAGCGTCACCGGCGCCGCGGGATTTTGCGGCACCAGTTTGCACAGCTTGTCGACCTGGCCGTAAGGCATCTGCAGCACGCGGCCGACGTCGCGCAGCACGCCGCGCGCCTGCAGGGTTCCAAAGGTGATGATCTGCGCCACCTGATCGCGGCCATAGCGCTCCTGCACGTAGCGGATCACCTCGTCACGTCGGTCCTGGCAGAAGTCGACGTCGAAGTCCGGCATCGATACGCGCTCGGGATTGAGAAAACGTTCGAACAGCAGGCCGAACCGGATTGGATCGAGATCAGTGATGGTCAGCGAATAAGCAACGAGCGAGCCGGCACCGGAGCCGCGGCCGGGGCCAACTGGAATGCCCTGCGCCTTGGCCCACTGGATGAAGTCGGCCACGATCAGGAAGTAGCCCGGATACTTCATCCCCTCGATCACGCCCAGTTCGAATTCGAGACGGGCACGGTAGTCTTCTTCGGTGCTGCCGGACGCAAGGCCGTGCTCAGCGATACGGTTGGCCAGCCCCGTTTCTGCACGCTGGCGCAGTTCCGCCGCCTCATCGGTCCCGTTGCCTTCGCCGACCGTAAAACGCGGCAGGATTGGCTGATGCGTGTGCGGCCGGAACGCGCAGCGCTGTGCAATCTCGACTGTCGAGGCGACCGCCTCCGGCAAGTCCGAGAACAGCGCCACCATCTCGGCGCGGCTCTTGAAACGGTGTTCGGGGGTCAACTGCCTACGGTCGGTCTCGGCGATCAGCCGTCCTTCGGCGATGCAGATCAGCGCGTCGTGGGCCTCGTAATCCTGCGCGGTCGCAAAGAACGGCTCGTTCGTCGCGACCAGCGGCACATGCTTGCTATAAGCGAGATCGACCAAAGCCGGCTCGACCGCGCGTTCGCCGGCCGTGCCGTGACGCTGCAGCTCGACATAGAGCCGGTCGCCGAACAGGTTGAGCAGCGCATCGAGCCGGGTGGCCGCAAGATGGCCCTGTCCTCCGCCAATCGCCGTATCGAGCGGCCCGCACGGCCCGCCGGTGAGTGCAATGATGCCGTCGGTTTCGCCCCTGAGCCAGTCGAGCTTGACGTGTGGGGCTTCATTGGACGGCGTTTCCAGGAATGCGCGCGAATTGAGCCGCATCAGGCTGCGGTAGCCCTGCTCCCGCGCCGCCAGCAGCACGATGCGCGGCCGCACCGGCACCGTGCCCGGTCGCAAGCCGTGGTCGCTGTCGCCGAAATCGACGGCAAGCGCACAGCCGACAATCGGCTGGATGCCCGAACCTGCCATTTTTTCGGAAAATTCCAGGACACCGAACATGTTGTCGGTATCGGTGAGCGCCAGCGCCGGCTGCTTGTCGGCTTTGGCGAGCTCGGCCAACCGCGCAATGGTCAGTGCGCCTTCCAGAAGCGAATAAGACGAATGCACGCGCAGGTGCACGAAATCGAGCTTGGCCATCGGAGAATCGCCTTGTCCGTCACCGACGACAGTGGGGACCCCACCCGACCAAGTCCACCGCGATGTCCGCGATGCACTCGCTTTCCACCGCCGCGAACCGCCCCCAGACGCGAGACGATGGGGGCGTTACGCGACGCAACACGCGGCGGCTTCACGCAAACGTCACAGGCTCCCAATGACCTGCGACCAGATCGCAACCATACCGACGAACAGGGCAATTGAGGCCAAAGCAGCAGCTTCCTGAAGAACAGCGCGAACCATGTGCTTCCTCCCTAGAACGAAGAAAGAACATAGTTCATCTTTTGTTCTTAAGTCAAGGCAGGGTCGTGGGTCAGTTTGAATTGCGAGAGCTGGAATAAGTGGGGGTTAATACCGGCCAAACCACCCAATTGGCATGAGGCCCAAACGCTACAAGACGACCTTTTCGCGCTTCTTATAGTCGTGGCGCTTCGGAGTGTCCCTGTCTGGATGGTCGTACATTTTTCGGCCTTCCCGCCACAACGCCAGCAGTCCGGCCGAACGTCGGCTACCCGTTCAATGTCGAATGCGCCAATACCGGTTGGCTTGATCGGTGTGTGCGTTGAGGCGTTGATTTAATCCAGTTCCTCAACCTTCCCGTCCCGGATGGTGACGCGACGATCCATCCGGGCGGCGATGTCCATGTTGTGGGTGGCGACGATGGTGGCAAGGCCGGAGGCTTTCACCAGATCGGCCAGCGTGTCGAACACATGTTCGGCCGTATGCGGGTCGAGATTGCCGGTCGGCTCGTCCGCCAGCAGGATGCGCGGCGCGTTGGCGACCGCGCGGGCAATCGCCACACGCTGCTGCTCGCCGCCCGACAGTTCGGCCGGGCGATGCGTCAGCCGGTTGCCGAGCCCAAGATAGCTGAGAAGCTCCCCCGCCCGCGCCGTCGCGCCGCGCCGCGACAGGCCTGCGATCATCTGCGGCAGCAGCACGTTCTCGAGCGCCGAGAACTCCGACAACAGACGGTGCGATTGATAGACGAAGCCGATCTCGCTGCGGCGGATGCGGGTGCGCTCGGCATCGTTCAAGGTCGATGTCGGCAGACCGTCGACATACACTTCGCCGGCGTCGGGGTGCTCCAGCAGGCCGGCGATATGCAGCAGCGTCGATTTGCCCGCCCCCGACGGCGCGACCAGCGCCACCGATTGCCCGGCCCAGATTGCAAGCTCAGCACCTCTAAGGATGTCGAGCGTCTCGTCGCCCTGCCGGTAATGCCGTTCGACCTGGTGGAGGAACAGGACCGGGATCTCCTCATCCTGCTGCTCGGTCTCATAGTCGACGCCTTCCATCACGTCACTCATAGCGCAGCGCCTCCACCGGATCGAGGCGCGCGGCGCGCCAGGACGGATAGAGCGTAGCGAGCAGCGACAGCGCGAGCGCCATCACCACCACCGCGGTGGTTTCGCCGGGATCCATATCGGCCGGCAGGCGCGAGAGGAAGTACAGTTCCGGCGAGAACAGCTCGGTGTTGGTCAGCCAAGACAGGAACTGCCGGATCGACTCGACATTGAGGCAGATCACGATGCCGAGCAGGAGGCCGACCAGCGTGCCGACGACCCCGATCGAGGCGCCGGTGATGAGAAACACGCGCATGATCGAACCCTGCGTCGCGCCCATCGTGCGCAGGATCGCGATGTCGGACCCCTTGTCCTTCACCAGCATGATGAGGCCGGAGACGATGTTGAGCGCGGCAACCAGCACGATCAGCGTCAGGATCAGGAACATCACGTTGCGCTCGACCTGAAGGGCGTTGAAGAACGTCGCATTGCGCTGGCGCCAGTCGATCATGAAGATCGGCCGCTGCGCGGCGTCGGTGACGAGCTTGCGGAAGCGATCGACGCGGTCGGGATCGTCGGTATAGACCTCGATCGCGGTGACGTCGCCGGCGCGATTGAAATAGGCCTGCGCTTCCTTCAGCGGCATGAACACGACCGAGGAATCGTATTCGGACATGCCGATCTCGAACACCGCGGCGACCTTGTAGACCTTGATGCGCGGCGTCGTGCCCATGGGGGTCACCGCGCCGCGCGGCGCAACCAAAGTGATGCTATCGCCAGAGCGCAGCGACAACTGATCGGCGAGGCGCCGGCCAATCGCAACACCCTGCCCGTCGTCGAAGCCGTCCAGCGTGCCCTGTTTGATGTTCTTCGCCACCGACGGCAGCTTTTGCAGGTCCATCAGTCTGATTCCGCGCACCAGCACGCCACCGGCGTTGAACGGAGACGATGCCAGCGCCTGCCCTTCGACGATCGGCGCCGCCATGCGGACCCCCGGCACTTTGTTGATGCGGGCCGCCACCTCCTCCCAGTCCGACAGCGGCTTCTCCAGCGGCTGGATCAGCAGATGGCCATTGAGACCGAGGATCTTGTCGAGCAATTCCTTGCGGAAGCCATTCATCACCGCCATCACGATGATGAGGGTTGCAACGCCCAGCATAATGCCGAGAAAGGAGAAGCCGGCGATGACCGAAATAAAGCCTTCCTTGCGCCGCGCCCGCAAATAGCGCAGCGACAACATCCACTCGAACGGAGAAAACGGCCGCGTCGCGCTCGCCTGGCTCATGAAGTCCTGGTTCCCGGAGGCCGGATTTTCACACGATTCTGGCGGATTCGTGCCGGGCCGGGGCACGGCCACGCACAGCTCATTTGGACAGCCGGTCGATGGCTGCGGCGACCGTCATCAACTCTTTCTCGCCGTCCGCGCGCCGTTTCACTTCGACTTTGCCTTCGGCGAGGCTGCGCGGCCCGACCAGCACCTGCCACGGGATGCCAATCAGGTCGGTGGTGGCAAACTTGGCGCCCGGCCGCTCGTCGAGGTCATGATAGAGCACTTCGACGCCCTTGGCCGTGAGTTCGCGATACAGTTGCTCGCAGGCAGTGTCGGTCTCGGCACTGCCCTGCCTGAGATTGAGGATCGCAACCCCGAACGGCGCGACCGACTCTGGCCAGATGATGCCTGCATCGTCATGCGAGGCTTCGATGATGGCGGCGACGAGCCGCGACGGGCCGATGCCGTAAGAGCCGCCGTGCACCGGCACCTCTTTGCCGTCCGGCGTCGCTACCACGGCTTTCATCGGCGCTGAATATTTGGTGCCGAAATAGAAAATGTGGCCGACCTCGATGCCGCGCGCGGACACTTGTCTGTCGGCAGGAATCTTGGCAAAGGCCGCCGCGTCGTGCATCTCGGACGTAGCGGCATAATGCGAGGTCCATTTGTCGACGATCGTCTGCAGGCCGGCGACGTCGTCAAAATTAACGTTTTCATCCGGAACCGCGTAGTCGAGATAGTCCTTGTGGCAGAACACCTCGCTCTCGCCGGTCGACGCAAGAATGATGAATTCGTGACTCAGATCGCCGCCGATCGGGCCGGTATCGGCGCGCATCGGGATCGACTTCAGGCCGAGCCGTGCGAAAGTCCTCAGATAAGCGACGAACATCTTGTTGTAGGAGTGCCGCGCGCCTGCCTGATCGATGTCGAACGAATAGGCATCCTTCATCAAGAACTCACGGCCGCGCATCAGGCCGAAGCGCGGTCGCACCTCATCACGGAACTTCCACTGGATGTGATAGAGATTGAGCGGCAGATCCTTGTACGAGCGTACGTAGGCCCGGAAGATGTCTGTGATCATTTCCTCGTTGGTCGGGCCGTAGAGCATGTCGCGCTCGTGGCGGTCCTTGATGCGCAGCATCTCCTTGCCGTAGGCATCATAGCGTCCGCTCTCGCGCCACAGGTCCGCGTAAAGGACGATCGGCATCAACAGCTCAATCGCTCACGAACGGTCCTGCTCCTCGCGCACGATCTGCTCGACCTTCCTCAGCACCCGCAGGCCCAGCGGCAGAAAGGCATAAATGCCCGCGGCCTCCTGCCGCATCATGCCGGCCCGCAACATCAGCCGGTGCGACACGATCTCCGCCTCCTTGGGCGTTTCGCGCAGGATCGGCAAGAAATAACGGGACAGGCGCATCGGAACCTGGAATCGATGAGGAAGAACGACCGCCGAGTGAAAGCGGATCGGCGGTGAAAAGACAAGGGCTACGGGATAGATCGGCCTTGCAGAACGGAATAATCCAATCGGGCCGGCATTGATCTGATAGAATTATTACTTCGGCGGACAGAGAATCATGCGCGCGACAAGACGGCCGATCTTGGTATGGGCAGCGACTTACCTGGTCGCGCTGCATGCCATGCTTGTCGTCGCCTCTCCGCTGTCGGCACTGACGGCACCCGATCTGTCACTTGCGCTTTGCCACAGCGCCGCGACGGATAACGGAAATCCGGCGCAGGACACACCGCCGAACCTTTGCGATCATTGCGTTCTTTGTTCGCTCACAGCGGCGGCGGTCGCGGCAGGAATGTCGTCCGGCGCACCGGCCCTGATGCCAGCCGGTTATCTGTCGCCGCTGCCGCTCAATATCCTTCTCCCGCTGCGTGGCGACCGTTCCCACGGCGCTCGAGCTCCCCCGCATTTGATGTAACCAAAGCGGCACCTGCCGCATCACACATCATCTGCAACTGGAGCTTATGACATGAACCGTCTTTTCTGGATCGGGG
>CAZNTY010000424.1:0-5312 GCA_964576085.1 uncultured Undibacter sp.
CCTGCGGGCTCGCCGGCGGTCTCGACTTCGACGCTGGTCGTCACTGGCGGCAGGGCGCCCTTGTCGCGCGCGGTCTCCGCCGCGAGGATGGCGTCGATCGGTGAGTTCGGGCCTTCGAGCGCCGAGGCGAGGCGCGCCACCTCGGCGGCAACGTCGTTGATCCGTTCGCGCAGCAGCGCGTTCTCGACCCGCTCCGACGACCAGGCCTGTTCGGTGTCGCGCTTCATGTCGGCGATCTCGCGCGCGAGCCGTGCCCGCTCGTCATTGGCGCGGTCGAGCTCGGCCTGGAGCTGGGCCTTCTCTGCCTTGAGCGTCTCGGTCGCCGAGTTCGCCTTGCCGCCGATCTCCGCGAGCGCAGCGCGCAGGTCAGCCTCGGTCTTGCGCGCCGCGTCCATCTGCTCGCGCAATTGGCGCAGCTCGAACTCGCTCTCGGTGAGGGCCTTGGACTGCTCGGTCAGCCGGGTCTCGAGATCATGGGCGCGGCGGCCGAGCATTTCCGCTTCCGTCGTCTGCGCGACGAGCTGCTGTTCCAGCTCGGCGACGCGGCGGCCGAGGTTTTCGACCTTGCCGCGCTCGGCGGCGAGCTCGGCGGTCGCTTCTTTGAGAGCGATGCGCTCGTGCGCAACCCGATCCTCGGTCGCCTTGACCTCCTTCTCGGCATCGCTCAGCCGCTCTTTGAGCGCCTCGATCTGGGTCTTGAGCGCCACGATCTCGATTTTCTGGCTATCGGCGAGCACCGACTGTTCGTCCAGCTCGGCCATCATCTTGGCGAGCTCGTTCTGCTTGTCGGCGAGCGCGCGCTCGGCGTCCTGCACCGCGGCGCTGCGGACGGCAAATTCCTCCTCGCTGGCACGCAGCTGGTCGCGTAGCGCCTTGTCGCGCGCTTCGAGCGCAAAGATCGTCGCGGTCTTCTCGCCGAGCTCGACCTTGAGGCGGTTGATGGCGTCGGTCTTCTTGCTGAGTTCCGCGAGCTGACCGGTGGTGCGATTCTTGAGTTGCTCGACACTCATTTCAAGACGCCGGGTCGACATCGCGAATTCGGCGCGGAGCTGGTCCTTGTCGGCCTGAATTTCCGCCATCGACAGCGGCGTCGCGGCTTCGAGCCGCCGCATGGTCAGGCGCACCGCGCGGCCATGGACGAGCGGAATGACCACAAGGCCGATCAGGGCGGCGACCAGAAAGCCGATCCCGAAATACATGATCGGTTCAATCATGACAGCGCGCCTCCGAGCCCAGCCGCGTTAAGGACATCGAGCCTGCACAATGGCATGCGCGCGCTATTTCGGCCAGCATTAGCCCGGGTTAACCTAAACCCGGCGCTGCCAAAACTCAGGATTTACCTGTTTTCGGAGTTTCGTGCCTAGAACGGATTCCAGGTCGCGGTTGGCGTAAATTTTAGATAGCCGACATTGGCGCCGAGCCTCAGCCCGACGCCGGAACGGATCGGCACCACCACGACCTTGCCGTTAACCAGAGCGGTCATGCCGAGCCCGCCGACGACATAGGCCGAGCCATCGATGCCGGCGAAGCGAGTATAGATCGCCTCGGTCGACGGCAGGTTATAAACGAGCATCATGGTGCGCGCGCCGTCGCCGCCCCAGTCGAAGCCGACCGATGGTCCCTCCCAGAACACGCGGCGGTCACCGGCATTCTTGGTGTAGAGCGTGCCGTCGCCATAACGCAGCCCGACCACGAACGCGCCGCCGCCCTCCTGACCGAGCACGTAACCGTTCGGCAGGCCCCAGTTGCTGACCGCGTGCTCGACCAGTTGGGCGAGGTCGCGTGAGATCGCGCCGAAGAACTTATGTCCGGCTGCAACGATCTCGCCCGAGGAATAAGTATCGCTGCGCGCGCTGGGCGCCGCCGGCACGGTCGCTGGCGGCGGCGTGCCTTGCGCGCGGGACGTGTCGACGCCGGCGGCGAAAAGCAAGATGGTCAAAGCAGCGAGACGGCTGGCCGCGCGCATCGGAAGCTCCCTCGGAAGGTGAAATTAGGTCCCCATTTAACCGGATGCTCACCGGGTGCCGATAGCAATGGCAAGGCCACATCCGATTCGGAGCAAGTTCGGCAAGAACTATGTCGGCAGCACGGCAAAAATCGCGGCACCGGCTGGCCTTGCTTGGCCTGGTCCTGGGTGCGCTTTGTGCCTTTGTGGGGCAGAGCCGCTCATCGCCGTCGGGGCCGGTCGTGACCGATCCGCAGACCGGCATCGCCATCGGCGGGTTCGATCCGGTCGCCTACTTCACAGACCGGCGTCCGACCTTAGGGCTCCCCGAGCATGAATACCGGTTCGCGGGCGTCACATGGCGCTTCCGCAGCGAAGCCAATCGCGACGCGTTTGCGGACCATCCGGATGTGTATATGCCGCAGTTCGGCGGCTACGATCCGGTTGCGGTCGCGCGCGGCGTCTCGGTGCCGGGCAATCCGCTGACCTGGTCGGTCGCGGGCGACCGCCTTTATCTCTTTTATGATGCCGGGGCGCTGGCCGAATTCGCCGCCAGCCCGCGGCGCGCGATCGAAGCCGCGCAACGTCACTGGCCGGAGGTGCTTCGGACGCTGCCTTGAGTGAAGCGCGCAGCCGCCGCCGGGTCGCCCCAGGCGATGAAGCCGGGCACCAGGAATTTCTCGGCGCCACTCGCGAAGCGCAGCGGACTGCCTTCCGGGTCGGTGACCTCGCCGCCCGCGGCGGCAAGGATCGCGCAGCCCGCTGCGATGTCCCATTCGCTGGTCGGTGCAAGGCGCGGATAGACATCGGCGTCGCCCTGCGCGATGTGACAAAACTTGATCGACGAGCCGCAGCCATAGCGCCTGCCGACCTTGAGCCGCGACAGGAATTCTTCGGAACGCGCTTCGAGGTGCGTGCGCGAAACCGCCGCGACGAGCTCCGCGGGAGCCGGCCGCGCGCGAATGGCCACGCGTTCGACTATTGCCGAAGACGTCGCGAACGGAATGCGCAGGCGCTCGGCTCCGCGGCCCACGACGCCGCGCCAAAGCAGGCCTTGCTTCGGGGCCGAGATCACACCGGCAATCGGCACGCCGCCGGTCACGAGGCCGATGTTGACGGTGAATTCGTCACGCCCGGCCAGGAATTCCTTGGTGCCATCGAGCGGGTCGACGATCGCGCAGCTCGATGCGACGCGACGCGGCGCAGCGGCTGCGCTCTCCTCCGCGATCACGGGAACCCCGGGCATCAGATGCGCAAGGCCATCGAGAATAACCTTTTCCGAGGACTCGTCCGCCCTGGTGACCGGACTCTGGTCGTCCTTCGTGCGCTGCCCGAGTTGGTCATGGGGAATCGCCAGGATTGCCGCCGATGCGCGCGCCACGATCCGGGTGAGGCCTTCGAGCAGCCGTACCGCCGCTTCCGGCGTGATCTCGCTCGGTCCGTCTTCAGTCATTTGTCTCGATGGTATCCCGACTATTTCTTGGCGCTTTGAAAGGCGCAGTGTATCACGCGTCATGTCTTGTTCGGACTGATTCGTCAGCGCTTTCCAACCGAAGAGTCATCGCATGGCCGAGACCCATCTTGAAGCCCTCGACCTCGCCGCGCTGTTGTGCTCGCGCGTCTGTCACGATCTGATTAGCCCGATCGGCGCGATCGTCAACGGGCTGGAGGTGCTGGCGGAGGAAAAGGACGAGGCGACGCGGCAATTTGCGCTCGATCTCATCAACAAGAGCTCGCGCACCGCTTCTGCCAAGCTGCAGTTCTGCCGCATCGCCTTCGGCGCGGCCGGGTCGGCCGGGGCGCAGATCGACTCGGGCGATGCCGAAACGATCTCGCGCGGCTTCTTCGAGGATGAAAAGACCAAGCTCGTCTGGAATCTGCCTCGCGCGATCCTGCCGAAGAACCGCGTCAAGCTGCTGCTCAACATGATGCTGATCGCCGGGCAGACAATTCCGCGCGGCGGCACGATCACTCTCGACGGCGTTGGCAGCGGCGAAACCACCGGCTTCACGATCCGCGCCGCCGGCACCAACGCGAAGGTCGCAGCGGCAGTGCCGGCGCTTCTCGCCGGCAACGGCGGCCCTGAAGGTGTCGATGCCCACCGCATCCAGCCGTTTTATACGGGCTTGCTTGCGCGCGCCTGTGGCGTTGCAGTGACCATCACGCCGGAAACCGATGCGGTCGTCATTGCCACGGCTTGATTGCAACAGAATCCAGCGAGCCCCTGGGAAAATAAGGTTAGCGGAAGGTTAATCGCACCTTCACGTCAAGTGTTCCGCAACCAAAATTAAACGGTTCCCCGACACACTGTTCCAACGCTGTGAAAAACGGCGACCGGGCGGGTATTTCCCCGCCCTTAAAGGCGTTGGCATTAGGCGTTGTTATGGACGATCTGCTCCGCGAGTTCGTGACAGAGACGAACGAAAGTATCGACGTCGTCGACGTTGAACTTGTGCGTTTTGAGCAGGACCCCAACAACGCGAAAATTCTCGATCACATCTTCCGCTTGGTGCACACCATCAAAGGGACCTGCGGCTTCCTCAATCTGCCGCGGCTCGAAGCGTTGGCGCACGCTGCGGAAACGCTGATGGGCAAATTCCGCTCCGGCGTGCGGGCCGACGGCGATGCCGTCACCTTGATTCTCGCCACGATCGACCGGATCAAGGAAATCCTCGACGTGCTGGAACGCGAGCAATGCGAGCCGGACGGGTCTGATGCCGATCTGATCGCTGATCTGGAACGCATGCTGAGCACGATCGAGGGCAAGACGGCTGCACCGAAGCAGACGGTTGGCACGCTGTTGCCACAGGTACTGGAGCGTCCGCTGCGCCCAGGCGAGGACAGTCTCGACGATCTTGAGCGCGCGTTCCGCGAGACACCAGTCGATCCGCGGCCGCCCAAGCCGGAAAACGCGTCGACAAGCGGGAAGCATGATGACGCCGAGAAGTCGGCCAATCAGTCGATCCGCGTGCCAGTCGATACGCTCGAGCAATTGATGACGATGGTGTCCGAGCTGGTGCTGACGCGCAACCAGCTCCTGGAAATCGTCCGTCAGCAGGACGATTCCGAATTCAAAGTGCCGCTGCAACGGCTTTCGAACGTCACGGCCCAGTTGCAGGAAGGCGTGATGAAGACCCGGATGCAGCCGATTGGCAATGCCTGGCAGAAGCTGCCGCGCGTCGTTCGCGACCTCGGCCAGGAGCTCGGCAAGCATATCGAGCTGGAAATGCACGGCGCCGAGACGGAGCTCGACCGCCAGGTCCTCGACCTCGTGAAGGATCCGCTCACCCACATGGTGCGCAATTCTGCAGACCACGGCCTCGAGACCGCCGCGGAACGTCGCGCGCTGGGCAAGCCTGAGCGCGGC
>CAZNTY010000425.1:0-4667 GCA_964576085.1 uncultured Undibacter sp.
CATGCTGCGGATCGGCCGGCGCGCCATCGTGTCGTTCCCGAATTTCGGCCACTGGCAGGTGCGGCTGCAATTGCTGCTGGCCGGCCATATGCCGCGCACCGACATGCTGCCCTACAGCTGGTACGACACGCCCAACCTGCACCACTGCACCATCAAGGATTTCCGCGAATTGTGCGGCGAGGTCGGCGCGTGGATGGAGCGGTCGGTTGCCTTCGATGCCTGGGGCAGGCCGCTGCGGCTCAACGCGCCGTGGTGGTTCTGGAATCTGTTCGGCGAGCAGGCGGTGTTTCTGCTGAGCCGGCGTGGCTGAGCGTTGCGCGTACCGACGAAAGTCTAGCCGCGCGCGGCATGGTATTTTATGACGATTTTACCGTTAAAAAGAGCCCGTTGCCGCCCATCCAGGCAATAAATCCGCTGGGCCACAAGTATTAAGAGCCGGCGCCGCGCATAACTCACGATGTTGGCCGCGCTCTCATCATAAAGTCGCCAAGTTTGACCCGCGAATGAGCCTTGGACGTCCGGATGATTCAGTCCGGGGGCGATACGTTGTTGTCGAGAAAGGGATTAAACTTCATGCATGGACCCAAAAATCTGGCGCTGGCTTTTTGTGGCGCCGCTCTGGTCGCCGCCGCGGCCCCGGCTGTTGCCAAGCCTTTGCATCGTCATGCCCGCGCCGTTGCGGCGCCGGTGAAGATTGAAACTCACGTCAGCCCGACCGATCAGGACCTCCATACCCTGCGGGTCGCGGCGGAGCCGCAGGACGCGCCGGCCGTCCGGCACGCCCGGCGCGGCAGCCGCCGCGCGGCCGTTGCTCGCGCGCAAGCCCAGCCGCAGGACGGCGCGCCACTGTTCGGCGGCGGCGATCTCGTCACCGAGGCGCGCCGCTATCTCGGCAGCAATCCGACCGGGCGGCGCAGCCTGTGGTGCGGCGCCTTCCTGGACAAGGTGTTGCGGGAGACCGGGCATCAGGGCGGCGGCAACCTGGCCCGCGCCTATGCCCATTACGGCACCCGTATCGCGGGGCCGCAGGTCGGCGCCATCGCGGTGATGGCGCGCCACGGCGGCGGGCATGTCGGCGTCGTCAGCGGCATCGACGCGTCCGGCAACCCCATCATCATTTCCGGCAATCACAACAATACGGTGGCCGAGGCCGTCTATCCGCGCGGCCGCGTCATCGCCTATGTGATGCCGAATTGAGTTAACGGGACAACGGTGACGCAGAACGGCCGCGCCGGTGCATGGCGCGGCCGTTTTCACGCGCCCGCGCCGTCGTAACGAACCTTAACGCGGCGATTTTAAGCACGTCGGTTAAACAACCGCGACGATTACCGGTTGTGTGCTGCGCGCGGAGCGTGATTTTTTCGCCGATGTTCAGGGCCGCGTTCGTTGTCGAACCGACGCGGCGTCACTCGCATGGATCGAACCGATGACGGCGGTCAAGCCTTCGGCGAGGATCAAAACCGACGTCGCGCGCCGCAAACCGGCGAAGGCGTCGGCGGGCCTGTCACGCGGCGCCGGCACCCTCCGGCCCCGGCGGCGGAAGCCTGCGCCGGCCTGCGCCGTGGCGGAGCGCGTGCGCGCGCACCACAACCGGCTCATTCTCGCGGTGGCGATGGCGACATGCGGCATCATTGCCGCCGCGGTCGCGCTGCCGGTCCTGCTCAGTCCGCGCACTACCCCGGTGGCCTCGCCCGACCCGGTCGCAATCGGGCGCGAGATCGATCGGGTCGCCGCGGCAGCCGAGGCGGCGGCCGGCGACCTGCCATTGATCATCGAAGCGGGCACGCCGGCCAAGGTCGAAGCGGCCATGCCGCCCAAGGTCGAAGCCGGGTCCGAACCGGTCAGGCCGCCGAAGCGGGACTTGCCGCGCCGGACGGGCCCCGAGGGTCTGCAGGCGCTGGCGCGCCTGCCGGGCGCCGACGACCTGATCGCCGAAGCGCGCAAGTATCTCGGCCGCAACCCGATCGGCTGGCACAGCGACTGGTGCGGCGCGTTCCTCGACATGGTGCTCAGGCGGACCGGCCGGCGCGGCGGCGGCAATCTGGCGCGCGGCTACCTCCATTACGGCAAGCGGATCGACGGTCCGGAGGTCGGCGCCATCGTCGTATTGTCGCGTCCGGGCGGCGGCCATGTCGGCATCGTCACCGGCGTCGACTCGAACGGCAATCCGATCATCATTTCCGGCAACCACAATCATCGTGTCGCGATCGCGACCTATCCTGCACGGCGGGTGCTGGCTTACGTGCGCCCGGTGGACTGAACGGCAACGCTTAACGAACAAGGTTACAGCGCCTTGCTGCGCGCTAACCATTTCACCGTTAATTCGACAAGTTCAATTCGACGAAAATCGGCATGGTAATTGGGATGGCCGCCGGCACGAGGACCGGCGGGCGTCACAAGAATGGGAAGTGCCATGCCCTCGAGCGTCATTCCTCCAATTGCAAGATCGACCGGCTTCATCTGCCACGTTGCGCTGCTGGCCGCCTGCGCCGGCATACTCGCCCTCAACGGTCCGGCGCTCGGCCGGCCCGCCGCCGGCGACGCGCAGGCCGTCAATCATGCCGAAGCAAATCGCGCCGCGCAGCTTCGTCACGCGCGGGTGGTGCGGGGTGCGGCGCGCCGGCAAGGACATCAGCCGGCGACGGCGGCGCTCGTCTCGAAACCTGGCGTCGGCACCAAGCGGCCGCTGTTCGGCTGGCCCGCGCTCGTCACCGAGGCGCGCAAATACATCGGCACCAATCCGACCGCGCGCAAGAAATTGTGGTGCGCGACCTTCATGAATTTCGTGCTGGCCAGGACCGGCTATGTCGGCACCGGCTCCGATGCGGCGAAATCGTTCGCGTCCTACGGTCGCCGGATCAGCGAGCCGAAGATCGGCGCCATCGCCGTCCTGACGCGGGGCAAGCGCGGGGGCCATGTCGGCATCGTCACCGGCCTCGATGCCAACGGCAACCCGATCATCATTTCCGGCAATCACGGGCATCGTGTTGGCGAGGCGACTTATCCGCGCGCGCGCGTCATCGCCTACGTGATGCCGACCGAGCGCGCACCGACGATGCAGGTCGCGTCGGCGGCTGCGGTGACGCCGCTGGCCGGTGACGCCGACCACGATGGCGGCCTGTCGTCGCCGATCGACGAGCTGCTGGCGAAGATCAATGCGGAGCGGGCGACCGAGCAGCGGGGGCAGTCGGGGCCGGTTGTGGCCCGGCCGGGGCCGATACCAGCGCCGGAAGCACGGCCGGCGCCTTATCGGATCGTGCAGCAGATGCCGGCGACGGAGCCGGAGCCGCGGCCGCACGTGACCGCCTATCGGGTCAGCGTTGTCGCGCCCGCGGTGCCGCTGCCGCGCGAGCGCGTGGCCGGCGCACCGCCACCGCTGCCGCGCAGCCGTCCGCAGTAGGTCAGCCGATCTCGATCGAGTCACCCCGGCTGATGTCGCCGCCGGCAACCACCTGGGCGTAGATGCCGCAGTCGGTGTGGCCGAAATTGTCCATCAGCGCGCGGGGAACGTGCAGGTCGCGGATGCCGGTGGCCGGATCGACTTCGGTCGCGGCGCAGCGCCTGATCCGCTTGACGACCTTGAGCCGGGCGGCGCCGATCCTGATCTCGCGGTCGAGCAGCTCGAACTCGTGCCAGGCCGGCCAGCCGCGGACGTAGACATTGCCTCGAAAACGGACCGGATCGACCGGCGCCCCCATCGCGGTTTCGATCGCTGCAACCGAGCCCAGGTTGATGAATGACACCACCTTGTTGGCGTTGTCGGAGAAGCTGTGGTTCTCGCCGCGCAGCACCTTGGGCGGGCCGTTGAGCTCGTCCGGCATGAAGCGGCGGAAGAAGGCCTCCACCGCGAGCCGGCCCTCCTTGGTGCGCAGGTCGGCGCGCACGGCCTCGCGGCCGTCGTGCTGGATGGTCAAGGTGTGGTTCGGCTCGTCGTAATCGGTGTGCAGGGTGGCCAGCCGCTCGTTGCGCATCAGCATCAGGAAGCGGATTTTCGGGAAGTGGGCCGGCGCGGCGGGGTCGAACCCGGACGGTCCGTTCTCGTTGGCGTAGAGCCGGTCGGCCGGCACGGTCTTGCCCGGCTCGAGCCGGGCACGGCCCAAAGGCTGCGCGGAAAGGCCCTTCACGGGGTAGCGGTAAATGGCCTCGATGACGGCGTTTTCGGTGGACATTCGCACTTGTTAGCGGGATGGGCCAATATTGACCAGCCGCAAGGCCGTTCCCACATATTGACTGCTAGGCCGCCGTTGCGGGGCCTAAGCGATCCGGCGCCGTCATGGGCCGAGGGAGTTGACGCATGAATTTCGAGAAATACACGGACCGTGCCCGCGGTTTCGTCCAGTCCGCCCAGTCGCTCGCGCTGCGCGAGGGGCATCAGCAGTTTTCGCCCGACCACCTGCTCAAGGTTCTGCTCGACGACCCCGAAGGGTTGGCGGCGGGGCTGATCGACCGTTCGGGCGGCAATTCGCGCCAGGCATTGCGCGACGTCGAGGCCGCGCTGACCAGGCGGCCGAAGGTGAGCGGGCAGGGCGCCGGTCAGGTCTATCTCGACCCGGCTCTGGCGCGGGTATTCGACGACGCCGAGAAAGCCGGCGAGAAGGCCGGCGACAGCTTCGTCACCGTCGAGCGTCTGTTGCTCGCGCTCGCGCTGGAGAAGGACGGTGATGCCG
>CAZNTY010000426.1:0-18054 GCA_964576085.1 uncultured Undibacter sp.
TCAAACGCCGTGCCAGACTCTCAGCGCGGCTCTACTCACTTGTTAGGAAAGAGTAATTTCGGGTGGACGGGGTTCAGCTTGAGGAGGCCGACCACCTGTTGCCCAATCCGGCGTCAAGCGCCGCCGGAACTGCATAACAAATAGCCAGCACTGTGCCGGCTATTGCAAAGCCTCACCATGCAGCGACACGTCGAGCCCCTGCCGCTCGTCCATTTCGCTGACCCGCAGCGGCACGACCGCGCCAATGACCTTCAGGATGACGAAGGTCAGGATGCCGGACCAGATCAACGTGACGGCGATGCCGTAGAGCTGGATCAGAACCTGCCGGCCGTTGCCCTCGAGCAGGCCGGGAACACCGCCCGGCAACTCCGGTGTTGCGGACAAAGCACCAACGGCAAACACGCCGGTCAAGAACGTGCCGGTCAGCCCGCCGACGCCGTGCACCCCGAATACGTCGAGTGAATCGTCATAGCCGAATTTGATCTTCAGCCAGGTGCAGGCCCAGAAGCAGACGGCGCCGGCGACCAGTCCGATCACGATACCCTGCATCGGCATCACGAAGCCGGAAGCCGGCGTGATGGTGCCGAGGCCCGCGACCGCGCCGGAGATCATGCCGAGAACCGACGGCTTGCCGCGCGTCCACCATTCGAGCGCCGTCCATACGCACGCGCCGGCGCTGGCGGCAAGATGCGTCGACACGATCGCCATCGCTGCCCGTTCGTTCGCGCCGAGCGCCGAGCCGCCATTGAAACCGAACCAGCCGACCCACAACATGCCGGTGCCGATTACGGCCAATGAAAGATCGAAGGGCGCGAGATTCTCGCTGCCATAACCCCGCCGCGGCCCGAGGACGTAAGCTGCGACAATGCCGGCGACGCCGGCATTGAGGTGCACGACCGTCCCGCCGGCGAAATCGAGCATGCCGGCCGTGCCGAGAAAGCCGCCGCCCCACACCCAATGCGCGATCGGCACATAGACGATCAGCAGCCACAGCACGCAGAACATGACAAAGGCCGAGAACCGCAAGCGGTCGGCGACCGAACCGGCGACCAGCGCGACGGTAATGATCGCGAAGGTCATCTGATAGAGCATGAACAGGCTCTCGGGGATCGTCTTCGCCAAAGGCGAGATCGAGGTCAATGTCAGCCCATTCAGGAATAGCCGATCGAGCGTCCCGAGCGCCGGGCCGTCACCGGTGAAGGTCAGCGAATAGCCGATCACTGCCCACAACACGGAAACGACGAACGTCGCCGCCAAGCTCTGTGCCATTGTCGCCAGCACATTTTTCTTGCGCACCATGCCGGCATAGAACAGTGCCAGGCCAGGCACCGTCATCATCAGGACGAGCGCCGTCGCCCCGATCATCCAGGCGGTGTCGGCGCCATCAATCTTTCCGGTCTGAGCAAATGCCGGCGAGCACACCGACAAAGCTGCGATATTGATCGTGAAGGCGAGGCGTCGATGCGCCTTGGTCATGCTGAAGCCCCCCGGCTTTCAGGTTCACAATGCGTCAGAATCGGTTTCACCGGTGCGGATACGCACCGCCTGTTCGAGCGGTGTGACGAAGATTTTGCCGTCACCGATCTGCCCAGTCTTGGCGGCGGCGCCGATCGCCTCCACCGCGCGATCGACCTGTTCGTCGGCGATTGCAACTTCGAGGCGCACCTTCGGCAGGAAATTCACGGCGTATTCTGCGCCGCGATAGATTTCCATGTGGCCTTTCTGCCGGCCGTAGCCTTTCACTTCAGTCACAGTCATGCCGTGCACGCCAATGCCGGTGAGTGCTTCACGCACCTCGTCGAGCTTGAAGGGCTTGATCACCGCAATAACGAGCTTCATGGGCCTTTCCCGCTGATCACCGATGGCGTCGTGATTAGCGGGAAATTTCGCGCCGCGGACAGGCCTGCTCAAGTTATCGACAGCTTGTCCAAGGGATGTGCGTCATTACTGGCGCTGAAGCAGGCAAGCTGCCGAAAATGGCAGCATATTAGGTCAGTCGACATGACCTAATGGACGTCGGATCCAAGCCTTTCGATCAGCTTCGGCAATAAACGGCGAACTTCGGAGCGCGTCATGCCGGGGGCGATCTGTGGATCATAGAGCAATGTCAGCAAAGCACGGTCGTAAACGCCCAGGTAGCCGACCCTCCGGTTCTGGTTGAGGGTCGTCCACGGATTGGTCTGGTCATGGTTCGACAGACCGAAGGCATGCAGCAACTCGTGATAGGCGCAATCGAGGAATACGTCGTCGCCTCTATCGACGATCACGAAGGATACGCTGCGCACGATCGCTCCGCCGCGTTGTGACTTCACGCTTGTCATGCATTGTGGGTCAGTCTTGGCGACAAATGCACGTGCCGTATCGCGGCCGAAGGCTTCGACCAGCGCCGCTTCAAAATTCTTCTCGTCGATCAGATGAACGATAACGTCGGCACTTTGCTCGCCCGTCGCAGTCGAAATCGTCAAACCAGGAATCTTGCTTCCATATTCCGCAATGATGTTTTCCATTGCGGCCTTGCGATCGACGCTTCCGCTCGATGTCACGAAAGTCCTGATTTCGTGGTTGAAACGGCGAATGCCTCGCGGCGGTGCGCCGACCCGAAGGTCGGAGCCGAAAGCGAGGATCAGGAATCCCCGCATCAATTCGCGCGTGCTGAATTTCGTGAACTGCGACGGTGCGCCGGCAAACGATCCGGGCGGCGCCGGTTGCCGATCCGATGCCGCATGCAGCGCCGTCATCGCCGATAAGGTGAAGGCGATCGCCAAGGGCAGCAACCGGCGCATGAGAACGTCAGCTCCGCGGGCGCCGCAGCCGCACCAGGCCTTCCTGCGCAACCGAGGCCACCAATGTTCCGTCACGCCGGAAGATCAACCCGCGCGCCAGACCGCGCGAGCCGTGGAGGTTTGGCGAATCCTGCGCATAAAGCAGCCAGTCATCCGCCCGGAATGGCCGGTGCAGCCAGAGCGCGTGGTCGAGACTCGCGCCCATGAATTCCTTTTCGAACAGCGTGCGGCCATGCGGATGCAGCGCGGTGTCGAGCAACGCGTAATCCGACGAATAGGCCAAGGCGCATTGATGGATACCCGGATCGTCCGGCAATCTGCCAGTGGCGCGGATCCAGATGTTGAATCGGCCGTCCGGGTATTTCTTGCCGCGATAGCGGTCGAACTCGACCGGCCGCAGCTCGATCGGCCGCTCGCGCTCGTAATAGCGGCGGACGGCTTCGGGCATCGTCGGCAGAAGTTTCTCCCGCATCTCGGCGTCACTCGGTAACTCTTCTGGCGGCGGCACGTCCGGCATGCGCGCCTGATGGTCGAGACCTTCCTCGTCGACGTGAAACGACACCAGCATGGAAAAGATCGGATGTCCGTGCTGGCGCGCGGTGACACGCCGGGTGGTGAAACTCTTGCCGTCGCGAATGCGGTCGACATCGTAGATGATCGGCACCTTGGGATCGCCGGGTAAAAGAAAGTACGCGTGCAGCGAGTGCGGCGGCCGGTTTTCGACCGTGCGCACCGCGGCGACCAGGGCCTGTCCGATCACCTGGCCGCCGAACACGCGCTGCCAGCCCACTTGCGGTGAGCGGCCCCGAAACAAGTTCACGTCGAGCTGTTCGAGATCCAGGATCGACAGAAGATCGGAAACGGCCGAGGACATAGAGGCCCCTGTGCGACGATCAGGGATGGCGCGCGGGCTATGGCAGTGTCAAGATGAAGCGCGGCCAGCCTGTCGTAGCACCTGCGTCAGCAGGTCTGCCCAGCGATCACGGATCAGGGCCGGCGCAAACATCCGGTCGATTACCTCCCGCGCCGCGGCGAGGTCAGCTTCGACCGCAACAGGGTCGGTCAGGTAGCGTCGGAGACCGCCCTCCCAGTCATCCGTGACGATGGCCTTGCCGAGCGGCGCGTAAGCGGGTGATCCACTTGCGACCACGGGTGTGCCGGCGCTTAGCGACAACAACGCGCGATTCGGTGACTTGGCGATTGCATAGGGAGTCTGCGGATTGGGGATTACGCAAACGTCGGCGCTGGCGACATGTTTGTATGCTGGCAGCAGCGCCCAGTCACGAAATGCCCATGGAAACGTGAACGTTTTGGCGGCGCGAGCGACACGTCCATATGCGGTGCTGACGATCAGAAGCTGGAACGGGATTTCGCGGTCGACGGCATTGAGCTGTGGCGCGATCGCGGCGAGGGCGTCAATTCCGGTGCCTTGGCCGGGCAAGCCGGCCATCCCGAACCATATCACCATCTTGCGTCCCGGCTTCAGGGCGCGTTCGCGGCCGATCAGCTTGCGCCACCACCCGTGCAAGGTTCGGGCTCCGTATACCTGCGTTCGCTGTGTTCGGTCCGGTGGAAACGTGGCGACCAATGCACGGGTCAACGCCAGCGTCTCGGCATGATCCGGCACAATCACGATTCTATCTGGCTTGTTGACCTGCCGTGCGATCGTATCGCGCAACACCTCTCCGGTCGTCGTGATAACATCGGCGCGGCTAGTCTGCTGGCGGAACGCCTCAGCGTTGGCGACGTCCCTCTTCGCCCCGAATAGGTCGTCACAAAGATCGACTATCAGCGCCTTGCGGAGCTCCTTTGTACGGATTGAGAGCCACAAATCGTCATCGCTGAAACTCTTGCTGATAACGACAGCGTCGAGGCCGCGCAGATCGTCCTCGGACGGTCGCCGGTCGGTGACCGTTATGTCGAAGCCACGCTCCCGTAGCAGCAGCGTCGGCGTCAGCGCGCGCACCCGCACGCTCGGCCAGGTCAGGTCCAGCCGGCTGACCTTCCAAAGCACGCGCATCATAGCCTGGCGACCAAGTGATATTGATCATAGCGGCCATGCGATGCCTCGCGTTTCACCAGCCATGCCGCCCTGAGCGCGCGCCAACCGTCAGCTTCGATCGCCCATTTCGGCTGTTCATGCCTGTGTCGCGCGTCGCTGCGTACCAAGTCCTTGATGACCGGATTGGGAATAACGGCGGTGTTTGAGAATCCAGCACGGCGCAGCAGCGCGGCGGCGGCAGTCGGCGGATAAAGCACGATGTGGCGGGGGCAATCGAGCCCGAACCAGTCGGTGCCGAAAGTTTGCGCTGAATAGCCATCGGGATTGGGAGTCGCGATGTCGATCAGCCCGCCAGGTTTCAGTACCCGGCGCATTTGCCGAAACGTCTCGAGTGGATGATACAGATGCTCAATCACGTGGTTCATCGTAATCACATCCACACTGGCATCGGCGATCTGACGCCAACCCTCGACATCGGCGAAGTAGGCCTTGTGACCGCGCGCGGCGATCTTGGCGAGCAGTGCGTGGTTGAAATCCATCCCGATGGTGCGGCAGCCGGTTCGGGCGCGTCGCGCATCGAGGGCCTTGCCGGCACCGCAGCCGAAATCGAGCAGTGTCGAATTGGCGTCGAGCCCGGCATAGAGATCTCGGATGCGCCGCCTGGCGGCATGCTCGCCGGAGATGCGGGTCGCCACGCTCATCAGCAGTTTTTGCAGCGGCCACACCGGCGGCCGCGGCGGCGCTTTCCGCCCGTAAGGGCCGTAATTTCCTTCATAGAAAACCGCGATCGTGTCTTCAGTGGGCCGCCGTTTCTGGAAGGAGACGCCGCAATTGTTGCAACGCGCGTAAAGGAATTCATCACCGAAATGGCCCAGCAACTGATCGTGACCGCTGACCCAATCGTTGACATCGAAGCTGTCACAAACGGGACATGCGCCAATCGTTTCCAGCCGATAGCGGCGCGCGTCCGGAGCCATGCTGCTTATCCGTGGACTTTATCGTTGCCGCCAGCTATTCGCGTGAGCGGAGCGTGACAATGGGTGACGTCAATCAATATCGATGGGTCGAGCAGCACTGTGGGCGCGTGCGTGGCCCAGTGCTCGAAATCGGCTCGCGGCATTATGCCGACTCGGTGTCGAACGATTTTCGCACCCTTTGCCAGGGCCACGACTATATCGGCGTCGATATGTCGGCCGGCCGCAATGTCGACCTGGTGGTCGACTTCACACAGGACTTTCATCGTGTCGACGAACAACTGTCCGGCAGTCGCTTTGGCACGATCCTGTGCATGAGTGTGATGGAGCATGTCAGCAATATTATACCGTTTGCAAACAATCTGACGGCAATTACGGCGCCGGGCGGCATGCTGTTCCTATCAGTGCCGTTTGTCTGGCGGTTCCACGGCTACCCGAGCGACTATTGGCGATTCTCGCCGGAGGGAGTCAAGCAACTGTTTCCGCAATTTGCGTTTGATGACGCCGCCGGCATGGTGTCGTCCAATGTTCCGGGCGACGTGGCGCCATTTTCGTCCGACGTCAACGCCTTTGCCGTGCAGAAGCAGTCGCACTTATTGCTGCGCCGCCTGGGCGTTGGGCCGAAAGCGTCCTATCTGCTCAAGCCGACCATGATCAGCATGCTGGGCCAGCGCCGCTCGTGAGGCGTTCAATGCTAGTATGATAGCATGAATGATAAGCCCATCGACGTCCTGATCGCTGGTGGTGGCTTTGCCGGTCTCGCGCTGGCGATCGCGTTGCGCCAGGGTCTGGGCGAGAGCTTCGCCGTCACGGTGGTGGACCCGGCTTTCGCGGCGCCCCGTTCCGCCGACATGCGCGCCAGCGCCATCGCCGCTGCGGCGCGGCGACTGTTCGAGGCGGTGGGCGCCTGGCAGACCGTGGTACCGCAAGCGCAACCGATCGTCGACATGGTGGTGACCGATTCGCGGCTCGACGACGCCACGCGGCCGACCTTCCTGACTTTCGGCGGCGACGTCGAAGAAGGCGAACCGTTCGCGCACATGGTCGAGAACCGGCACCTGATCGACGCGCTTATGGCGAGGGCGCGCGAGACCGGCGTCGTGTTGCGCGCCGCGTCGGTCTCAAGTTTCGAGACTACCGCGCGTGCAATCGACGTGCGGTTCAAGGATGATACGGAAGTCGCCGCTCGCCTGTTGGTCGGCGCCGATGGCGCGCGCTCGGCAGTTCGCGAGCAGGCCGGCATCGCTCTGCATGGCTGGGACTACGATCAGTCGGCGATCGTCACGACCGTCGAGCACGAGCGCGATCATCACGGCCGCGCCGAGGAGCATTTTCTGCCGGCTGGTCCTTTCGCGATTCTGCCGCTAACCGGACGGCGCAACTCGATCGTCTGGACAGAAAGGAAAGCCGAGGCCGAGCGTATCGTTGCGCTGCCGGCTGACGAATTTCATGCCGAACTGGAAAAACGCTTCGGACTGAAGCTCGGTGACATCAAGGTGGCCGGTCCGCGCCGTGCCTTTCCACTCGGACTCTATACAGCCCGCAGCTTCATTGCCGAGCGTGTCGCGCTGATCGGCGATGCCGCGCACGTGATCCATCCGATCGCCGGACAGGGGCTCAACATGGGCCTGCGCGACGCCGCCGCGCTTGCCGAGGTGATCGCTGACGCCGCGCGGCTTGGCCTCGACCTCGGCAGCGCCGACGTGCTTGAGCGGTATCAGCGCTGGCGCCGGTTCGATACCATGACCATGGGCATCGCCACCGATGGGCTCAATCGGCTGTTCTCCAACCGTTCCGATGCGCTGCGCGCGATTCGCGATCTCGGTCTTGGGCTGGTCGAGCGTATGCCGGTGCTCAAGCGCATGTTCATCCGTGAGGCGGCCGGTTTCACGGGCGAGGTACCGAAGCTGTTGCGGGGCGAGACGCTCTGAACGGTCGTGCCGGCGCTTTCGGTCATACCAGCTTGATGCTGCCGACGTGGTCCTGAAACGCCTTGCGTTTCGAAATCGCATCGTACCAGCGATCGAGGTGCGTCGTCGCCGGGCGGTTGGGCACAAGCTGCCGATAGCGATAGCACATGATGCCGACTGGAATGTCGCCGTAGGAGAATGCCGGTCCGGCCACAAATTGCGTCTTGCCGAGCTGTGCGTCGAGCATTTTCATCGCTTCGACCGTCTTTTCTTGCGACGCCTTGATTGCCGCCGGGTCGCGCTTTTCCGGCGGTGTGCGGATCAGGCCCCAGAAGGCCGGCGTGATAGCTGGACCGCAGACGGTCAATTGCCAGTCCATCCACTGGCTGGCGAGCGCACGTTGTTTCGGATCCCTCGGCTCCAATATGCCGGCCTTGTCGTGTTTGCCGGCGAGATAGCGCACGATCGAATTCGATTCCCACAGCAGAAATCCATCCTCTTCCTCCAGCGTCGGAACGAGGCCGTTTGGATTCATCGCAAGGTAGGCCGGCTCCCGGTTTTTGCCGAACGGGCCGCCAATATCGATGCGTTTATGATCGAGCCCGAGCTCGCCGACCGCCCACATCGCTTTCTGGACATTGGATGATGTATTTCGGCCCCAGATTGTGATCATGGTCGTTTCCTCTTTCCCTCGCCATTGTGCCCGGCGACACGGGGCCGTTCGTGACAGTTAGAGAACGCTCAGTCGAGTCGCCGTGCTTCGTCGATCAGCATGATTGGTATGCCGTCTCGGATCGGAAACGCCAGCTTGGCCTTGCGTGAGATTAATTCCTGTCGTGCTGCATCGTATTCCAGCGGTCCCTTGGTCAGCGGACACACCAGGATTTCCAGAAGTTTCGGATCGACGCTGTCAGGCGGGCGATCGGGTGGCGGGACCTGACTCATGAGGCGGTGAGGCTCATTCTTGGCGCAAACGAGGCTGCCCACATGGCAGCCTCGCAGGCAGGTTCTATTTCTTGGCGCAGACGATCGTGACCTGCGCCTCGCCGCATTGAGCACCGTTGTCGTGCGGCACCAGCGGGTAGGATGTCCAGGTCCCGGTGCAGTAGGCACTGATCATCTGCTCGTCGGCATTGCAGTCCGCGCTTGATTTGCCGCCGACGACGCGAAAGGTGCCAGCCGGCCCTGCCGCCCCGGTTGCTCCCTGAGGGCCTTGAGGTCCTACCGGACCTGCTGGCCCTGGAGGGCCCGCAGGTCCGGCGGGGCCGGCCGCTCCATCTTTGCCGGGCGGTCCCGCGGGACCGGTATCGCCCTTCGGCCCTTCGAAGCATCCAGCCAAGGTCACCGACAGCACGCACGCGGCTATTGCCATTGAGACGCGCATTCTTGTTCCTCCCCTTCAACGGTTCAGGAATAACAAGTGTGGCGTGCGCGCCCGATTAGTCAACTTCGGCCTACTGGAGCGGCGTCTCGCCCTCGGTGTTCTTTTTGGCGAGCTCGATTTCGGTTACCGCGATCAGGATCTCGGCGCGGCTCTTGAGGTCTTTGGCTTCCAGCAGGGCCTGCTTTTCGGCTGCACCATAAGGCGACATCATCGAAAGCGCGTTGACCAGCGCCTCGTTCGGCGCATTCTCGATTCCCTGCCAATCCGCGCTGAGATTATTGGCTTTCAGAAAATCGCGCAGTGTCCGCAGCAGCGCCTCGCGATCCACGGCGTCTTCGCCCTTCCTCGCGGTGAAGTCGTCGATGAACGGTGCATAGGTCACCCGGCATTGCCGATAAGGCGTAAGCGCGCCGAGCTCCTCGACGACCTCGAAGCGCGAGACGCCAGTCAGCTCGATGAGATAGCGTCCGTCGCCGCTTTCGGCGAGCTGGGTGATCCGTCCGACGCAGCCGACCTTGTAGAGCGGCGGAATATCCGCTGTCCTGCGCCGGAAATCGGGCTGGATCATCCCGATCAGCCGGTGGCCATCGCGCAGCGCGTCATCGATCATGGAGAGATAGCGGGGTTCGAAAATATTGAGCGGAATCTGCCCGCGCGGCAGGAGCAGCGCGCCTGGCAGCGGAAATACCGGGATGACAGCCGGCAGATCGGCTGGTCCGCGATATTGGGCATTCATCGGCATGGCGCAATGCTCCGCGCCGTTGCAAGTCGGCTCACGAGAACAGGATCGAGGACAGGCGCTTGCGGCCTTCCAAAGTCGCCTCGTCAGTCGGGCCCCAGACCTCGAAGAACTGCACGAGCTGCTTGCGGGCCGCGTCGTCGTTCCATTTGCGGTCTCGCCTGACGATATCAAGGAGATGCTGCGTCGCCTCGGCGCGCTTGCCTTTGGCATTGAGCGCGACGGCGAGATCGAAACGCGCCTGATGATTGAGCGGATCGGCGGAGACCTTTGCTTCGAGGTCGCTCAACGGTCCGATCGACTTCGCCTGCTGGGACAGGTCCAGCGCCGCCTGCGCGGCGACGACCGCGGCGTCATTGCGTTTAGCCTCCGGCACCATCGCCAGGGTCTGCTTGGCCTGTTCGAGCGCGCCGGTTTCCACGTAGCACCGGGCAAGACCGGCGATGGCGGCGACATTGCCGCTGTCGGCCGCCAGCACCTGCGCATAAAGCTGCGCCGCGCCGGCGGCATCGTCCGCAGCCAAGGCCGCGTCGGCGGCCTTGAGCAGATCCTTTTCCTCGCCGCCAATCTTGTCCTTCGTCAGGCGCTCGAGAAAAGCGATGACCTGACTTTCCGGCAGCGCGCCGAGGAATCCGTCTGCCGGTTGCCCGTTGACGAAGGCGATGACCGCCGGGATCGACTGGATGCCCATCTGCCCGGGAATTTCCGGGTTCTTGTCGATATCCATCTTGGCGAGCTTCACCTTGCCTTTGGCGGCGCGCACCGCCTTTTCAAGCACCGGGGTGAGCTGTTTACAGGGACCGCACCAAGTCGCCCAGAAATCGACCAGCACCGGCTGGCGCCTGGATTCCTCGATGACGTCGGCCATGAACGCCTGCGTGGTCGTGTCCTTGATCAGGCCGTCGGTTGTCGGCGCCGTTCCACCATTCTGCAGCATGGTACCTCTATGAATTCGCGGCCTGCGGCCTCAAGTTCCATCAATTAAATGGTCATCGTGCCCGTGAATGCAATCAGCCTGGAGTCGCCTCCGCCAGCTGGCCGGAGATGCGCTCGATGCGCGGCCTGTGGCCGGTCGCCTTCAGGAATTTGATCAGATCATTGCGGCCGATCGAGGTCGTCATCGTATTCCGGAGCGGATGAAAATTCAGCATTGAATAGTCCATCATGGCGGCATCGAGCACCACAGACACACGGCCCGCGTCGTCGTTGATGGCACCGAACGGGGTCACCGATCCCGGCTCGACCCCGAGCGTCTCGCGCAGCAGATCGGGCGCGCCGAACGAAAATCGGCCGCTGGCCCCTAGCAGGCGATGCAGGCTTTTGAGATCGATCTGCGCACTTTCCAGCGCCACGACCAGGTAAAGCTCGTTTTTCTTGTCCCGCAGGAACAGGTTCTTGGTGTGGCCGCCGGCGATTTGTCCCCGCAACTCCTTGGCTTGCTGGACAGTGAACACCGGCGGGTGGGTCATGGTCTTGTGCGGGATACCAAGCCTGTCCAGATAGGCGAGAAGTTGTTCGGGGGTATGTGCCATAAGGCCTTAATAATGGCGGTTCCCCGCGGGTTGCAAAAGGGCGCTCCCTGCGGCTATAGGAACGGCTCGGATGCGGGTGTAGCTCAGGGGTAGAGCACGACCTTGCCAAGGTCGGGGTCGAGGGTTCGAATCCCTTCGCCCGCTCCAGATTCTCGCCGGTAAAACCGCTGCCCGGGCGTTGGATTTGCCATTAGAGCAGTTTCGTTCTTGATTGAATCAGAGCTGCGGCGAACTCCTCACCTCTCCCCGATCAGGGCGGTCACGCCCGTCTTCGACGGGCTATGGAGAGGGGGCGCGCTGAGATCGTCGCCGCGCTTCTACTTAAATCGAAAACGCTGTAGCGCGCCGAGCATTGCGGATTTCGGTCAATCCTCTTTCACGTCAGCGATGGTGCCGCCGGTCATCCGCGCGATTTCCCTGGCGCTGGTCCGGAAGACATGGCGCGGCGAGCCGGCCGCCGCCCACACGGGATCGAGCGCCATAAGATCGGCATCGATAAAGATGCGGACGGTGCCGGAATGACCGACCGGCGGCACGCCACCGATAGCAAAGCCGGTGACGTCGCGAACCCAGCGTCCATCGGCAGGTTTCGCCGGCTGCCCCAGCGCCACCGAGATTTTCTCGACATCGACCCGATTGGTGCCGGAAGCGATCACCAGCACGACCTGTTCGCCGGCGCGCAACACGATCGATTTGGCAATCTGCGCCACCGTACAGCCGACCGCTGCGGCAGCATCCTTCGCAGTGCGCGTCCCTTCAGGAAATATCGCGATAGTATCGGCGTGACCGGCTGCTGCCAGCGCCGCGCGCACTCGCTCGACGGAGTCGCTCATGGTCAGTAACCGGCCGCCAGCGCGCCGCGGGTGCGTGGATCGGCGACGCCGACATAACCGTCGGCGGTTATGGCGATGGAATTTGCCGACGTGCTCGGCCGTGCCGGCACGATCTTGTGGCCGCGCGCTGCAAGTCCGTCGAGCAACGCCTGGTCGAAACCGGGCTCGACCAGCACCTGATCTGGTTGCCACTGGTCGTGCAGCCGCGCCGCGCTCACCGCGGCGTCGACCGGCATGCCGAAGTCAAGGACGTTGAGGATCACCTGCAGCACGGCTGTGATGATGCGGCTGCCGCCGGGCGAACCGGTGATCAGCACCGGCTTGCCATCCTTCAGCACGATGGTGGGCGACATGGAGGACAGCGGCCGATTGCCGGGCCCGGGCTGGTTGGCCTCGACTCCGACTAGGCCGTACGCATTCGCCGCGCCGGCCTTGGCCGTGAAGTCGTCGAGCTCATTGTTCAGCAAGACGCCGGTGCCGTCGGCGACCATGCCAAGGCCGTACGAGAAATTCAGCGTGTAGGTATTCGACACCGCATTGCCGTCGTGGTCGACCACGGAGAAATGGGTGGTGTTGTTGCCTTCGTGGGCTTTCGGCGTTCCGGGATGGATTTCCGCTGCCGGCGTCGCTTTATCGCCGATGTCGGCGCGTAAAGACGCAGCATAGCTTTTTGACGTCAGCCCCTTGACCGGCACGTCGACCGAGGCCGGATCGCCGAGAAACACCGCGCGATCGGCATAAGCGCGCTTCATCGCTTCGATTGCGAGGTGTAGGGCTTCGACCTTCGGCATTTTGCCGAGATCGTAAGCCTCCAGAATGTTGAGCATTTCGATCAGGGCGATGCCGCCGGATGACGGCGGCGGCATCGAGACGATTTCGTAACCGCGATAGCTGCCGTGGACCGGCATGCGAATCGTCGCGCGATAACTCTTCAGGTCGTCCTCGGTCATGATGCCGCCGGCGCCGCGGATCGCCGCCACGAGCCTGGCGGCGGTTCTCCCTTCGTAAAACCCTGCCGGCCCCTTCAGTGCGATCAGTCGCAAGGTTTCGGCCAGATCGGGCTGCAGCATGCGGTCGCCGGATTCGAGCGGGACACCGCCGTCCTTGAGAAAGATCGCGGCGGCTGCCGGCCAGCGGGCCAGCCGCTCCCGCGCCGACGGCAGCGAATCTGCGGTATCGTCGGCGACATGCACGCCGTTGCGCGCGAGGTCGATCGCCGGCGCGATCAGGTCGGCGAGCGAGAACTTGCCGGAGCCGTATCTCGCCTGAGCCAGGGCAAGCCCGGCGACAGTCCCGGGTACGCCGATCGCCAGCGCGCTATCGCGCGATTTCTTCGGATCAGGCTCGCCATTTGGATCGAGGAACATTGCCGGTGTTGCCGCGTCCGGCGCGGTCTCGCGGTAGTCGATCGTGATATTTTCATCGCCGGCCGCCAGATGGATCACCATGAAGCCGCCACCGCCGACGTTGCCGGCGCGAGGATAGGTCACCGCCAGGGCGAAGCCGACCGCAACGGCGGCATCAACGGCATTGCCCCCACGATCAAGCACTTCGACGCCGATGCGGGCAGCGCGGCGCTCCTGCGCCACAACCATGCCGTTGTGGGCATGAACGGCCTGCGCCGGCGGAATTGAAACCACCGTGCTGTCGAGCCCCGGCCGCGAGACCGACTGCGCTGCGACCGGATAAAAAGCGGTACCGGCCGCCAGCAGCGCAAACGTGCACAGCGCAACCGTCAGATGTTTCATGATTGGGGTCTACCGCGCCTGGCCGTGGTAGACGACGTTCGGGCGCATATCGGTGGCGGAGGACACGCGATTGCTCATGTTGAAGAAGCCGACAATCGCCGAAATATCCCAGATGTCGCGGTCGCTGAAGCCAACGCGGCGCAGCCGCTCGCGATCGGCATCTTCCACGCTCCACGGCGTGCCGGTCAGCTTTACCGAGAAATCCAGCATCGCGCGCTGGCGCTTGCTTAGCCGCGCCACGCGATAGTTCATCACCAGCTGCTCGCCGAGCAGTGGGTTGCCCGAATACTGGCGCACGGCGGCCCCATGCGCGGTCAGGCAGTAATAGCAACGATTTTGCGATGATACCGCGACCGCGATCATCTCGCGTTCGAGCTTGGTAAGGCCGCTCGGCCCAAGCATCAGATCGTTGTACATGGTGACGAAGGCTTCGAGCTTCGCCATGTCAAAGGCGTAGGCGAGCAGCACGTTCGGGATGAACCCGAGCTTCTCCTCGCACTTTTTGAAATAGGCCGACATGGCCGGACTGAGTTTTGCCGGCGGCAGCGCGAGCGCGACCAGCGGCACGTCGTCCGGTGGCGCCGGCGCCGCGGCGATCCGCGGCATCGGCCTGGGTGCGGTGGCTTTGTCCGACCTCTTGGCCGGGACAGACAGCGGCTTGACTGGCCGTGGGACGGCGCTGGGTCGTGCCGTCGGAAGGCGAGTCTTGCCGCGCGCGACCCCGGCTTTTGTGGCCTTTTTCGCCTGCGACATTTTGCATGCCCCCTTTAAATCCCACTTTAAATTCTACACGCTTCCGTTGGCCCGCGAAACGCTCCCAGACAGCGATAAGGTCTTTCCGCTCAGTGCCTTAAACGCTTTTCGGGGTTCCATTGCAGAACCTTCCGGCTTTCATTAATCCGCGACTTGCTCTCGACGGGCTCGACCGGATCGGGAAAACTCCGGCCCCACGCTGAAACCGATTCTCCTTGAGCGCGATTGACGATCATGCCTGCTGAACACCTTGACAGCACGGAGGAAGTTGCCGCCCGAACCATGATCGCGCAGGCGGCATCGCTGCTGGCCGCGCGGGAGCCCGACATGCCTGCAGGGTTCCTCGCCCATCTTTACGAGCGCGCCGGCGCCGAAGATCTGCTGCGCTATGCGGCAGAGGACCTTGCGCAACTGGCCGCGGACAGCTTCCGGTTTCTCACCGACCGCAAGCCCGGCACGCCGAAAATCCGGTTCGATGTCGTGAGGCAGAAAACATCCGGCGAGCCCAAGGCGGTCAGTCTTATCGAGATCGCCAATGACGATATGCCCTTTTTGGTCGACTCGGTTCTCGCCGAGCTGAATGAGCGCGGATTCCAGCCTCAGCTCGTTGTACATCCGGTGTTTGGCGTTGAGCGCGACAGCGCCGGCCGGCTGGTGAAGTTTTATGACGAGGCCATTGCCGGTGCTCGCCGCGAAAGCTTTATCCAGATTCATCTTCCCCCGGTCGAGGATCAACAGCGCCGCGCCGAGACGGTCGTGGGCATCCAGAACGTGCTCGGCCAGGTGCGGCTTGCGGTTCAGGACTGGCGCCCGATGCTGACCCGCGTTGCCGAAGTGGTTGGTGAGCTCAAGAATAATCCGCCGCCTTTGCCGGTCGATGAGATCGCCGAGGCGATCCAGTTTCTCGACTGGCTGCGCGCCAATAACTTCACGTTCCTCGGCGTGCGTGACTACGTCCTGGAAGACAACGAACTGAAGCCGGTAACCGAGAACGCACTCGGCATCATGCGCCAGCCCGACATGCGGGTTCTTCGTCGCGGCAAGGAGTTGATCGAGTTCACGCCGGAGATCATAGCGTTCCTCAAAGAACCGAAGCCGTTGATCGTGGCCAAGGCCAACGTGCGCTCGCTGGTCCATCGGCGCGTGCACCTCGATTACATCGGCCTCAAGCGCTACGATGCCAATGGGCAACTGGCCGGCGAATTTCGCATCGTCGGCCTGTTCACCTCGACTGCCTACACACGTTCCGCGCGCAGCATCCCTTATCTGCGACGCAAGCTTGCCTCGGTTGAACAGCGCGCCGGTTTTGATCCCAACAGTCATTCCGGCAAGTCGCTCGCCAACGTGATCGAGCAATATCCGCGCGACGAGCTGTTCCAGATCGACGAAGACACGCTCTACAATTTCGTCTTATTGATTCTTCAGCTCGACGAGCATCCACGCGTGCGCGTGCTGGCGCGGCGCGATCGCTTCGACCGTTTCGTCTCCGTGCTCGTGTTCGTGCCGCGCGAACGCTACGACAGCCAGATTCGCGCGCGGATCGGCGCCTATCTCGCGTCGGTTTTTGCGGGCCGTGTTTCGGCATTCAATCCGTTTTTTCCGGAAGGCCCATTGGCGCGCGTCCATTTCATCATCGGGCGCGACGACGGTCCGACACCGAATGTCGATCGGGCGACGCTGGAAAAAGCGGTGTCGGAGATCGTCCGGACCTGGGCCGATAGTCTCGCGGTCGCGCTCGCCGCCGCCGTGCCACGCGAGCAGGCCGAGGTGCTGAGCCGGAAATATGGCGCGGCCTTCTCCGAAGGATATCGGGAAGCCTATTCGCCAGCGACGGCAGTCGTCGATCTGCGGATGATCGAGAGCCTGACGGCAGACCACCCGCTCGGCGCCGTTTTTTACAGCCGCGAGCATGAGCGGAACGGCGCCATCGGGCTCAAGGTCTGGAGCTTCGGCCGTCCGCTGCCGCTGTCGGAACGCGTGCCGGTGCTCGAGAACATGGGCTTCCGCGTGGTCGACGAGCGTACCTTCGAGGTCACGCCCGGCACCGGCAGCGTGTGGCTGCATGACATGCTGCTCGACGATGCCAGCGGCGGCACGATCGACCTTGATGCCGGCAAGGGCGCGCTGGAGACCACGTTCCTGATGGTGATGCGGGGCGCCGCGGAAAATGACGGCTTCAACGCTTTGGTGCTGGCCGCCGGCCTTTTGTGGCGTGATGTCGCGCTGCTTCGCGCCATAGCGCGCTACCTCCGCCAGATTCGCGTGCCGTATTCACAGGATTACATCTGGACGACGCTGGTCAAGCATGCCGCGATCGCAAAGGAGGTCGTCGCGCTGTTCCACGCCCGGTTCGATCCGTCGGCGAAAGGCGACCGCGACGCGCGGCAGCGCGATGTCGCCGCCGGCATCGAGATGATGCTCGTCGAGGTCGACAGCCTCGACGAGGATCGCATCATCCGCCATGTCCTCAATGCCGTACAGTCGGCATTGCGCACTAATTACTATCAGCTCGACGCGCACGGCCAGCCGAAGGCGCTGATCGCGATCAAGTTCGACAGCGGCAAGCTAATGGACCTGCCCCTGCCGCGTCCGCTCTATGAGATTTTCGTCTACTCGCCACGAGTGGAAGGCGTGCATCTGCGTTTCGGTAAGGTGGCGCGCGGCGGCATCCGCTGGTCCGACCGTCCGCAGGATTTCCGTACCGAAATCCTCGGCCTGGTCAAGGCGCAGCAGGTCAAGAACGCGGTGATCGTTCCGGTCGGCGCCAAAGGCGGCTTCGTGCCGAAGCTGCTGCGCAAGGGCGCGAGCCGCGACGAGATGCAGGCCGAAGGCGTCGCCACTTACAGGCTCTTCATCTCCTGCCTGCTCGACATCACCGACAATTACGACGCGGACGGCAAGGTCGTGCCGCCGCAGAACGTCGTGCGCTACGACAACGACGATCCTTATCTGGTCGTCGCCGCCGACAACGGCACGGCCACCTTCTCCGACATCGCCAACGCCATTTCGGCGGAACATAAGTACTGGCTCGGCGATGCCTTCGCCTCTGGAGGCTCGGCTGGTTACGATCACAAGGCGATGGGCATTACGGCCCGCGGCGCCTGGGAGTCGGTCAAGCGCCATTTCCGCGAGATGGACATCGACATCGGCGTGACGCCGTTCACGGCGGTCGGCGTCGGCGACATGTCGGGCGACGTGTTCGGCAACGGCATGCTGCGCGAGAAAACGACGAAGCTCGTCGCCGCATTCGATCATCGCGACATTTTCATTGACCCGGATCCCGAGCCGGCCGGGGCGTTCGAAGAACGGGCACGGCTGTTCGCGCTGCCGCGCTCGAGCTGGCAGGATTATGACAAGTCACTGATCTCGGCGGGCGGCGGCGTTTATCCACGTTCC